>DATNQT010000453.1:0-3330 GCA_036703885.1 Candidatus Sericytochromatia bacterium | reverse complement strand
CCCACAAAATAAACAACATTTGCCCAAATAGGCATCAATAAAAATGAGCCACTGCGGATAGATAAGCCAAGAAATAGGATATAAACTAGGCTAAATTTTCGAGTGAGAATTGAGACTCCCCAGGTCTGCATGAGAACACTAAGTAAGCCAAAGGTTAAAAACATCAAGGTTAACGTCTTATTGGTTTGATGCAACACCTCAATGAAGTAGGGTTGAAAGGCATAGGTGAAGATGGTGAAGGTTGTGCCAATCAAAAAGTTGATAATTAGGAGGATGCCTACCTTTGGCAATGCTGGACCCGTAATTAAGTTTTTTAGTCCTAAATCAAATAAGTTACCTGTTACGACGGCTTTGGTTGGGAGGCTCTCAGGTAGGAAGAAGATTGTAATGATTAAGGCAATCAGCGCGATCGCACCTGAGACTAGAAATGCAGCACCTAAAGAAACCTGCTGTGCTAGCAAGCTAAGTACAGGACCTAGTACAAACCCTAACCCAAAAGCAGCAGCATTAAACCCAAAGCCTCTGGCGCGGTTCTCTGGCGTTGTGACATCTGAAATCACGGCTTGAACCACTGAGGCATTGCCTCCAGTAATGCCATCTAGAAAACGAGCAAAGAAGAGAACCCATGCAGTAGTGGCAGTTCCGGCAATTAAATTTGCTACTACCGTTCCCAAGAGGCTGATTACCAGTAAGGGTTTGCGCCCAAAGCGATCAGATAATTTCCCAATTACTGGAGTGGCAAAGAATTGAGCGACTGAGTAAGCCGAGAACAACAAACTCGTTTGGAAATCGTTTAGACCGAACTCCCTGCCGTATAAATAGATGACGGGAATAAGGATGGTTAGGCTGAGGGAATTAATCAGCGAAATCAGGGCAATGATCCAAAAGTTACGGTTCATGCTGGCAGCGACGGACTGACTGAAAGCGCGTCATTCATAGTAACGTGTTAACTCTGGCTGATTCTTTGGTACACCGCGAGATATCTCGCGGTGTACATCCTTTAATGAAGCCTCATTGATGAGATGCCAGAAGCCCTGACACCTCGGCATGTGCCAGCACAACGCCCGGTTCGCGTTGGAGAGCATTGTAGTACTTTCTGGCAAACCCGTTGCCTATTTCTGACGGTACAAGCAGCATGCGGACATCCGCCATCAAAGTTTGCACATCATCCAGTGATATAGGTTCATCGCCTTGGAGCATTTCATCAATCTGCACAACCAGCTTAGAGATGCGATGCAACCAAGCAAATTGTTCGTGTTCCATGACCAGTTGAAGAAGTTCTCCACTCGATACTCGTCCGCGCACTTGTTCATAAGTAATGCGTTCTGTATCAAGCAACACTTGATGAAGGGATAGCAATTTGTTCCGTAAATTGCGTAAAAGTTGATGTTGATGGATTCGTTGTAGAAGAGTGTTAGAAGTCAATTTTCCCCATCCTCCCGTTACGGTAGTCATCAATAGCTTGAGCAATTTCTGCTTCGGTATTCATCACGAAGGGACCATAGCGGACAACTGGTTCATTAAGTGGTACGCCAGCAATAAGCAGCACATCCAGTGGTGATTTCGCATCTGATGGATTTGCAATCGCTACTTCCTCACCATCCTGTGCAAACAGCACCATCTGTCCATCTCCTGCACGATCTTTATCTGCACCAAACAAGCCTTCTCCATCCAGCACATAGGCAAAAGCGTTATATTCTTTTGGCACAGGCTGAACCACAGTTGCTCCAGGTTGGAGCGTAAAGTGCAGGTACATAATCGGAGTCTGTGTTTCAATCGCCGCCTTAGCTCCCAGCGCTTCTCCGGCAATGATTTTTACACTCACCAATCCATCATCAGTCTGAGCGCTTGGAATTCGTTGAGCTGGGATTTCCTGATAACGAGGCTTCATCATCTTGTCGTGACGAGGCAGATTAACCCACAGTTGAAGTCCGTGCAGCCGTCCGCCGAGGCGAGCAAATTCCCGCTCTGGCATCTCCGAGTGAACGACACCTGCTCCTGCCGTCATCCACTGCACGTCACCAGAACCAAGTGTTCCTGTATGACCTTGTGAATCTTTATGTTCCAAGCGTCCTTCAAGGACGTAGCTGACTGTCTCGAAACCTCTGTGAGGATGATCGGGCGCACCCTTGGCTTGACCTGGCTGGACATCGACGGGACCTAATTCATCGAGGAGGAGGAAGGGATCGAAGTCCGAAAAGGTACTCTTGGGAAAGGGGCGGCGAACAAGCATACCTTCACCCTCCAGCGTTTGGACACTGTTGATGATTCCTGCGATCGTCCGAATCGTTCGTGTTTGAGTCGTCATTTTTAGACAGCTCTTTTATTAGATTAATCATATAGTAGCATAAGACTATATAAGAAGTCACAGATAGAGCTTCCACTACTTAATCTTCGGAAAACCGTCTATGTCTTTAGCACACGCAATTCTAGGTCTACTTCAGCAAGAAGAGAGGACGGGCTACGATCTGAAAACAAGCTGCTTTGATCGATGCATTGCTCACCTATGGCCCGCCGACCAAGCACAAATCTACAGAACTCTCGAAAAACTGGTGGAGCAAGGTTGGATTACCTGTGCCGTTGAGATTCAGCACGATCGCCCTAACCGCAAGGTCTACAGTGTAACTGAGGCGGGAAAAGATGAATTAATCCGGTGGCTGCAATGCTCTCAGCCCTTGCCGACGCTACGAGAACCGTTGCTGGTGCAGTTATTTTTCGCCGCACAGTTACCAAATGAAGCCATTATTCAACTGTTAGAACAGCAGCTAGCAGCACATCGCGAAAAGCTGGCGGAGTGTGAAATGATTGAGTTACCAAGCCTAGGTGATAAGTCTGCCAGTCGCGAACAGATGATGCAACGGCTCGTACTGGAGTTAGTACTACGAAGAGAACAAACTTACATGGATTGGCTCAAGACAGCTATTGATGTCATTCACCAGCAGCAGTTATAGCAGTAGTCACTTAGACTCTTGACAGTGTTGAGCGCCAAAAGCCCTGAAGCATACTAGGTTTTTACTCAGCACTCAGCACTCAGTTCACAGTGAGCTTGTCGAACTGCACTCAGCACTTTGCTATACCTACACGGAGGCTTCTCTCATGGCAGATCCCGTTCATGGCACGCTTACCAATACGATTTGGCCCAGTCTACCTCTAGCCGCGTGGCAAGACACCTATGAAACGCTCCACCTGTGGACTCAGATTCTCGGCAAAATTCGGCTGGCGCTGTCTCCCCAAATCAACCACTGGTGGCATTCTACGTTGTATGTAACGCCGCGTGGACTGACAACCTCTACAATCCCTTACGGAACGCGCACCTTTGAGATGAGCTTC
>DATNQT010000452.1:0-2768 GCA_036703885.1 Candidatus Sericytochromatia bacterium | reverse complement strand
CTTGCGAGATAATTGAAGTATCACCGATTCTCACCATAAAGAGATGAGTACGATTACTTGTGCTGCTGCCTGTTGCGCCCACTCGACATTGGCAGCTTATGAAGAAACAAGTCAAGCAACATTAGCAGCACAGAAAGAAACAAATAAAGTTGCACCCACTCAAAAGTTTGATTGGGTGGAAAACACGGCTAAGTTACGGGAACTCAAACGGGCAAACAGTTCGCTCAACCGAGATCTACTAGAGTCTGAAGAGTGCTAGTGCAACGTTAGAGCTTTAGGGAGAACTATTGCTTATGTGCGTTTCTAGCGTTAAACAGAAGTTCTCCTAGAGGGAAACTTCCGGTTGTTTAAATTCAGAACTCCCTGAAAACTAGAGTTTTAGCTTATTACCTGCTCTTACAGCAGTTTTCAACTCAGCGTACTACACGAACCTGAAAATTGCTCTTAAGTTTCTACTAGGGTCAGAGCGATCGCATCATCTTGGGATAAACAAGGAGCAACTTCAGCAGTTTCCTTGTCTTAAGATCGAAGAAAAGCTGTCAAAACAACCTGATCTTAAGCCATTGCACTAATGCAGTGATAACTTGTCGCGAGTAGTGATGCTCCTTTACCGCCACTTGGCGGCGTTCATACTGGGCTGGGTTAGTGTCAATGACTCATGTGCCCTCAAGCAAGCAGTATTGCGTTAGGTTGAAAGTTGAGCAGTACCTTACATTCAGTAGCCTGTATTGGGATTGCTGATACAACGATTAATCGATAAGACCTTTTTATCCATTAACCTTTAACCTGTTTACAACCATTCAAATGTCAGATTCCAACCACTACGACACCCTGGATGTCACTCCTCAAGCCACATTAGCAGAAATTAAACAAGCTTATCGGCGTCTAGCCAAGCGCTTTCATCCAGATAGTAAGAGCGAAACCGCCGACCCAGAAAAAATTATCAAAGTCAATGCCGCCTATGAGATACTGGGTGACCCTCACCGCCGTCAATCTTACGACCAACAACTACGATACCCTCAGCCACTAAAATACCGAAACCGAACACAACGGACAGCTGACGCCCAACACCAATATCAACGTCATCGGCAAACGGCACAAGATGCTGATGCACAACTCAGACAATGGTTACAGCACGTCTATAAACCTGTAAACCGTTTGATTAGTCGCATCCTTAATCCTCTAAATGACCAAGTTGATGAACTCTCTGCCGATCCGTTTGATGACGATCTCATGGCAGAGTTTCAAGATTATCTAGAAGAGTGTCGTCAATACCTCAATCAGGCTCAACTGACATTTCGTTCCCAACCTAATCCCTCCACTGTCGCTGGTGCTGCTGCCAGCCTCTACTACTGCCTCAATCAGTTAGGGGATGGAATAGAAGAATTAGCACTTTTTACTCTCAACTATGACGACCACTACCTGCACACAGGTCAAGAACTGTTCAGAATTGCTACTGGTCTGCGCTATGAAGCTCAAGATGCCATCAAAGACCTTGCTTAAGCTAAAACTACATTTGAGGTGAACCTATTTAAATCCCAGTATTTTGTTCTTAGTCATTAGTCCTTTGTCCATAAGCTCGCGATCGCATGACCAAAATTCAGTTATCCTGGAATCAATCGGGTTTACGGAACTTCACACTTTTTGATTAATCGCAGAACTAATGGAATGCATCATTAACCGTCGCTCTCAGTTCTCAGCAAGTCACCGATACTGGTTGCCAGAGCTAAGTGAAGCCGAGAACCTTCAGCAATTCGGTTTATGTGCCCAGTTTCCTGGACACGGGCATAATTACGTCCTATATGTCTCCATTGCTGGTGAACTCGATGAGTATGGCATGGTGCAAAATTTGTCGGAAGTCAAACAAGTACTTAAACGGGAAGTCACCAGCCAATTGGACTTCGCTTACCTCAATGATGTTTGGCCAGAATTTCAACAAACCCTGCCCACTACAGAAAATATCGCACGAGTAATCTGGGAGAGGCTGGCCCCCCATTTGCCACTCGTAGGCATTCAGCTATTTGAACACCCAGAACTTTGGGCTGACTATAAAGGAAACGGCATGGAAGCATATCTTACTATCAGTACCCACTTTAGCGCCGCTCATCGCCTCGCTCATCCCGACCTCAGTTACGAAGAAAATACTGAGATTTATGGCAAATGCGCTCGTCCGAACGGTCATGGACACAACTACCACTTAGAGGTAACAGTCAAGGGCGAAATTGACCAGCGCACGGGCATGATTGTCGATTTGGGAGCCTTGAACCAAGTCATTGAAGACTATGTAGTGGAACCGTTTGACCATACGTTCCTCAACAAAGATATTACTTACTTTGCCCAAGTTGTTCCTACCGCTGAAAATATCGCGATTCATATTCGTCAGTTGTTGCAACAGCCGATTCAAGAGTTGGGAGCAAAGCTCTACAAAGTTAGATTGATTGAAAGCCCTAACAATTCCTGCGAAGTGTATTGCCCTGAACCTATTTCACATTCAGCAACAACACAAGTAAGTGAATCGCTCCTGACATCTGTGTAGAGGATAGTTTGAGCGGGGAGAGTTATTAGGATGGTTAAAAGATGAAGATATCTGCGTTGCCCAAGGCAAGCCCAGATGAGAGAGTGGCAAGTTGCACTTGTTCGCTCTCACCCGTACCATCAGCATCAAAGAATAGAGCGCCCGTTGTGTCGTCGTAGATAAAGCGTTGGCTATCAGTCGTTGCTGCTGAACCAAGGGTGAATTGCTCCTCAGCAAGTAGGCTACCCCTAAC
>DATNQT010000451.1:0-4882 GCA_036703885.1 Candidatus Sericytochromatia bacterium | reverse complement strand
TGAGCATTGGACACAAAGGAAACAACCTGAGGCATAGAATACAAAGCCCCCGTAGCTCCCAAGTATAGGTAAGTCGATAGAGCCGCAATCAGAAGTAATATTGGGATCTTACTGCGAAGCCACCCGGCAGTAAACAAGATGACAGTTCCTATTGCTAGATAGATGTAGGCACCAGTAGATTTGACCAAGATAAACGTGATTACTAAGACAACCACAAGCCTTCTGATTGGAATCCCCTTGAGTTGCTTAATGACCTTAGTTCTCCACAGCCAAATCCCAATCAGTGTTGCTGCCATCATCCACAGACCCACCCAAAGACCGTGTACTAGGAATACAGTTGGTCTATATCCTCCGTAACGAATCGTTTGGCCAAAGTCGTCACGGGCATGAACTCCGTAAAGTCTCAAGTGTAGTGTCGGCGCAATGCGCGTTTCAAGCAGACACAAAGGCACGTAGACCATTCCGCCAGCGAAGATACCAACCGCCAACTGGCGTAGTCCAGCTAAGTCATTGAGATAAATTCGACCCAAAAAATAGGGCAATCCCCAAGCCACAATTTGATTGAGAGTAGGTGAAACCGGACTCAGTCCGTTGGAAAGTTGAGTAGCGATCGGGCATAAGCACCAGATCAGCATCGGCACGTCAAGCAAGCCAAGTTTAAACGAACTGAAGCGCTTAGAATCGTAGAGAAAAGTAGCTAACAGAATGCAGTAGGTAGTTGCAGATGCCTTGTTATAGACTGGTATTCCCTGTGCAATAGGATAAGAGATTACTTCTGGCAGGAAGAGAAACCCCGTAACGTAGCTCACAACAACTGCCCGTTGAGCTGGAAACCGATTAAACAGATAAAGGACTAGTGGAATCCAGCCAAGTATGACAAGAGTTGCTAAAGGATTCATAGCTTTTGCTTCTACGCGAACGGGGACGGAGCCTTCTGTGAAAGAAGCAGTTGGGTTGAATTCAACTAAACACTTCTTGCTAGATTGGTTGTTCAGACTAAATTTTAGGTAAGCCTGTTAGGTTGACTTACCTCTACCTGCTTCCCGTAGAACTGCTAATAATTCATCGTGCGCCCCATCAAACTTGCCTTTTTACCTCTTGAAAGGTGCGCCTAGGCTCTCTTGACGGAGCAAGCTAAGAATAGCAATTAATTGGGCATCAGGTAGGTTATGCTGGATGCCTTCAGCACTCTTGGAAATACTGGAAGAGTGCTAACGTTTACTAGATTTCTACTTATTTTTCAGAGAGTTCCCCACATTAATCAAAATCGGAGGAATTAGCTGCTTTAGTACATCTTTGACTGTCATTCCTGAGGATTTTTCTTCCTTGATATCCTCGCCAGGTCGAGCTTGGAATATGGTTGAATGCGCTGTCTCAGAAATTTCTTCCGCAGGTCGTCCGTTACTGTAGTAGTAAAGCGCCAATGACTTCCGCGTCCATCCTTCTGGACAAGTCAAGGGTTCCGGATGTCCGTGATAGGAGAAGTCTGTTGTACTAAAGATAACCATTCGATTAAAGATGGGGAGAATCTTTTTCTCACACTGAGTCATTTGTGCATCCCATAATTCGAGATGACCGCCATATTCTTCTTTCCAATCTTTGTTAAGGTACAGGAGAAGATTTAATCGACGATCAAGGCGCAGTTTATCGTTTTGATTAAAATCTACGTGCATTTTTAAGTACCCACCTCTTTCGATCTGATGAAGACCACCGCCTTCAAAATGAGGGTCTGGGATAATTCCATTAATACCTGTCAGGTTCTCTAAAAAAGTAATGAAAGTTGAAGAGTTCAACTGGTACAAGAGAGAACGTGTATTATCCCCCATGTACTGTTCGTGTTTATTAGCTAGTTTCTTTTCAGCTTTATTCTCAAATTTTTGCCAGTCAATTGCCCCAGCTTTTGGGAACTCATTCAAGATATTATCTAAAACAAACTCTGGTAAAAAGTTATCGATAACGATATGTGGAAATGGCTGGGCTTGAGAGTATTCTTCACGATACTTATCCACCAATTTCTTTAAGTAATCTGGCTCAAACCGAAACGTTAAAGTTGAAGTCATATTATCCTCTAAAAAACGTTCAAAGAGTAACTAGGAAAAAAGGTTGCTGATTGATACTATCCTAAAGTATTCAGTTGACAGAGGCATTACCCCTACTAGAAGGGCCACCGAAGTACGAACAACAAACATAGTACAATCTGACCGAAAGTTCTGGGGATAAGAGCTAGAGATGTGCTTTGTTGACTGCTAATCAAGGTAATAACAGCTGCCACTAAGAACATTCCTGCAAGTCCAAACCAGGCAATCCTCTGTTTCTTAATTTTACGAATTATTTGGCTAAGGTTCTCTACAGAGCGTGCTAGTAAAAAGCTTGCAATCAAAACGGCTACAGCGATTAGGCTATACCTGAACAAGTCCATCCCTTTTCCTCCCATAAGGACTACTAAGTAGATCAAGAAATAATGCACAGGGACGACTGCCAGTGAAGCAATACCTCTGAGTGATAAAGCATTTTGACTAACTATTAATCTAGGGTTTCCACATATTGCAAATGTGCCTGCAAGACCCATTAAAATCACAGCAAAACTCATGACGTAAAACCCCACACCAACGGTTCCCCAGCGAAAGAAGGAACCTCCGCGCTGTAACAGGATTAGGCTAGCGATCGCTGGTAGTCCTCCAGCCATTAATAATCCCGAAACTACTCGCAACCGATGGGTTTCTATGAACCCCCTGTAATACATAGCAGCAACACCAATAATGTAGCCAAAAAATGGATAGGCTAGCCAGGGAGAAAGCGGATATGATATCCCAGGCGTGTCTTTAGTTCCAAGTATCCAACTCAGCAACCCCCATCCTTGCCGATCATATCCAAGAGAATGAATATATGGACCTATTAAGAAGCGCAGTAGGGAAATTAAAACAAAACCCACAATGCAATAAATTAGAGGCGACTTCGATCTTCTAACGAATTCCAATACTAAACTCGAAAGGCCGATGAACCCAAGAAAATCTAGTCCCAGCCATTGCCCCTGGCTCCAATGCATTAATAGATCCGCAAGAACTAGTACGAGTACCTTGTTAAGGACTACATACCAATGACTTAGCTTTTTTTTCTGGCTTGACTGGATACCATAACCTACACCTGTTACGAAAAAGAAAAGAACTGGAGCAAAACTGGTAATAAATAATAAACTTCCCGCTAAAAGGCTATCCATTTGATTGGGAGCTAATGTATTGACACCCACATGATTCACGATCATGAAGAGCGCAGCCAAGCCCCGCAAAACATCCAGCTCTTTCCAATGCACGCTCCTTGGCTGAGTATTGTTTGTCATAGGCTCTTAGACATCTCCAAAAAACTGCATACCCTGCGTCATCTAGCTTTCGATAGTTTTCTGGCTCTTAGATTTCAAGCCAGATTTAACGGAAAAAGAGAAGACCAATCCTATCTCTGATGTAATTGTGTCAATCTCGATCTTGTATAACCCAAGGCATCAGTGTTTACAGCGCTCTATGGCAATGTGTAATGCGGCTTCAAAACGCTCTGTCGCCTCGTCCCAGGTATAACTCGTAGCCCTAGCATAGGCAGCATCGGACATAACCCGCCACTCGCTATCAGAAAGCCGACAGATCTGCTCTATCGCCCTTGCCATATCCTCAGGATCTTCGGGCTTCACAAGCACTCCCACCCCGTTGGCTAAGAGTTCCGGAGCGGCTCCGGCGGGCGTTCCTATCACTGGGGTACGACAGGCCATGGCTTCTAGAATTGGTAAACCAAACCCTTCGATACGTGTCCCAAATAGCCACGCGTCACACTGGCTGTAGAGTTCTTTTAGCTTTTCATCTGGAGCGCGACACGTATAATCGGCATCTTTTGGTAGCGGGAGTTCGGGTGAAACGGGACTGCTACCGAAGGCGATGAGGCGCAGATCGGGGATAGCTTTCTGGGCGATCTGATAAGCCTGGATGCTTAGGTCACAGCCTTTATTGTAGAACGTGGTGTAGGTCAGGCCTACGGTAGGGACGGGTTGCTTTCCGCGCGGCGGTGCGTGGAATTTATCAATTTCTACGCTGTTTGGAATGAGCGCTAAGGGCGTTTGATTGAATTGTTTTTGAAGGAGATCCCGAACCCAACCGGCAATTATGATTTTTGGAATCGGTAAACGGCAGGTGGCATCGACCTGCTCAACAGTTCCGCCCCAAACTTCATAATCCTGCATGAAGTGTACTTTGACACCTTTGGACGGCGATAGATGCCATACCCACTCCGCTGTCTCCCACCAGGTTGCCACAACTACGTCGGCATCAGGCACATCAGCATCTACGACGGGACGAAAGCAATCGAGCATTTTGTGTGGAACATCCACGTTGTCGATGTGCTTGGGCTGGTTCGTTGGCGCAGAAACCAACCCCTGTCCCTTTATCAGAGACCGAACCTGATCGCGTAGACTCGGATCGGGATGGGGTACAGAAACGACAAGCACCTCATGACCCCGCTTTCTCAGACGCTCTGCATAGAGCGCAACCACACGATCTCCACCGGAAAGACTGGCAATAGCCTGGACAAACGTAATTTTCATGTGAACAAATTTTTGCTACAGTAATCCATCAATGGGGAGTCCAAGCCCCATCATCATTCGACCAATTAGCATAACGGCAAGTAAGATAACAAACAGAGAGGTAGCTTTAATGTCTTGCATTGCGCTACTTAGTCCCTCACGCCAAAGCCCATAAGCTACTGCTCCATAAAAGGGAATATCATTGAGCGCAATGATGACAATAGCCGCTTGGAAACCATGCCCTTGGTTCCCTCCCATGAGATAGAAACCCAGAGGCACCCCGATGACCATGTACAAAAACTTGAAAAAGCTACCGTAGGC
>DATNQT010000450.1:0-2930 GCA_036703885.1 Candidatus Sericytochromatia bacterium | reverse complement strand
GGCGTTAGTTCATCGAGGAACATCTTTAGCTCTCTTTTTGCTGTAAATGGGTGTATGACTGTTTACTTTGGCATCGTAACGTGCCTTGTTTGAAAGTGCTAAGTGCAGTTCGACAAGACTTCGGCGTGACCCTTCGACAAGCTCAGGGCGGAGACGCTCAGTCGAACGCTCAGGGCGGAGACGCGGTTCCTGAGCCTGCCGAAGGGCAGTCGAACGCTCACTGTGAACTGAGTGCTGAGTGAGAACTATGAGATTGGTAGGAGCGATCGCCAGCAAGTCAACGCGATCGCTTTGTCACCTCAACCTAGTGCAGCGTCTATACAGACTTTTGGTCGGTGTACAGACACTTATCTGAATCACAACCAGCGGGTCCTGCTTCCACTAACTCACCTAAATCGTAACGACTTAGAGCGACGTGGAAATCGCTAGTCTGTCGTCGTCCAACCACTTGTTGCATGAACTGCTCGTACTGATGACGATCTATCGGCTCGAAGGGTAAGCGGGGGAAGGTTTGAAGATCGTCAAAGCGTGCTAGTAGAGCAGCGGAGATATAGCCTTCATCATCTCGGATTGCTTCATAAATTCGTGTGCCTAGAGCTTCAACCTCATTTTCCCGGAGTTCAATTGTCGCACTTGTATTGTGGCGCACATAGAATGTTTGAACTTGCATATAAAAGTCCATTTGAGCGCTCGCACTAAATTGGCTGATATCAATTTCATCAGCACCTGGTAATTCAGCCCAAGGTACAGCAACTGGAATTTCCACAAGCCATTCCGAGCATCGCGGATCGAAGGGGTCATTTAGCAGATTGCCATTCTCATCCTTATCAGATTGAGACGGGATGACATTGTAGCCGTAATCAATGCAGGCGAGGGCAACTGGGTCATTCTTTCTGAATGTAATCCGACGCAGAAAACGCTGTGCTTTTGGGGGATGCCACCCTGGAGATGCCCCACTCAGGAGAGATTTTGTCCCGGACGGTTGCACTGTAGTGCAACGGTTAGGGCGTTTGAGGCAGGAGCGATCGCAGTAATCCCACACTACCCGCTCTACAATTTCTCGCCAACGGTTTAAATATTCCTGCTCCTTTTGTTTGAATTGAACTCCTGCCGTTGTATCCGGGCGTCCATCTGTCCACCAACGCAACCAATCTACTCCAAAGGCATTCACAAAGAAATCAAACAAGCCAGTAAAAGACACACCAACAATGGGGTCTAATTCACGCGAGTTTCTATAACGTTCCTCTACAAATTTGTGATTCAGTAGTACCGCTACAGAAAGTGCTCCTGCGGTGAAAGCTTCTTCTTGTTCTTTGAAGTTATACGGATTAATTTGATTAAGATGAACCTCTGCCAGATTGCAATGAAAATTAGAGCCAATGATTTCCAGTTTTGTTACCCTAAAGGCTTTTTATCCTTTAGTTCTTACACTTCCTTTTGTGTAAGCTCCGCGTACATTTTGTATGTATGAATTTCTTAAAATAGCTTAATTCTTATAGTCTATCTTTATTCACACATACCCCTGCACTCTTGGAGAGGTTATATTCTAGATTTTCGATATAAGGATATTTCTTATTAATCTAGTTTCACTCTCTACGCTGTACGGTGGTAAAAGCTTTTTAGTTCCTTTACTTACCTCGGTATTCGCATCTCAGCATCTACCGATTTTGCAGGGTTTTTAACGTGAGGCAAAATTACTTATTACCACACGGATTAAGCCCAACACGAGCTAATCGATGCTCTAATTCATCAGGAGCAAGATTGGGATATTGTTCTTGCAACCATTGTTTTGCTGCTCCTTGTTCGTAAGATTTTAGAAAATCTTTTCTTAGTTCTTGAGTCGGCAGCAAGTCACAATTGGCTCTAGCGACTGCCTCCCCAGCCCATTGAATTGCACCCTCGCCTGAATAATACTGTTTTCTAACAGCTTCTATACATTCTCCTAAGGTCGGCTTATGGTGATAGACGCGGGAATGGTTAGCCATCCGCAGTGCATCGCGTTCTGGATCAATACGCCAATTGCCATTTTCATCTTGCTGCCAAAGATTAGTCTTTGCATTCGCGCCTAGTTCATCGTTAGCATCGAACTGGCGCATTCCGGCGCTTCTGCGTATATTTCCAGCCACTATTGTGACTGCAGCTTCATCAATTAATAGACAGCATTCAACTGAATTTAATTGTCTTCCTATGGCTTTATTGAGAATTGAAGCGCAACGCTGATAAAGTTCTGGCAGTTTAACAGGATTGGCAACGCCACCAAAGCCTTTTAGACGTTCTCCTACAGCACGGACATCACTGAGGTTAATTAATACGTTTACTTCACCTGAAAAACGCTCATCTGTAGCTAATTCCAGTAAGGTTTGATAAGACTGCACCCAACCTTGGCGAGAGTCCCCTACGTGAATGGTGACCTGGTTTCCCTCAATCTTTACTTCTGTCTGTTCACGACGCTCTTGAACTGGGGTAGAGCCAATTTCACCTTGTAAGGTTATCGTTAGTTGGTTACGAATGAGTGGGAGTTGGTTAATGTACTTTGGTTCAAGTACCGCACCCGTGCCACACCCCATCATCGCCAAATCCATCATTAAGCCAAAGGCACGCCAGTCTACTGCATTAGTGCTGGTGCAGTTGTAGGCTCCTGAGAAGTTTTCTCTTCTTTCTATCCATTCGGTACCCCCAACCCACATCCAGCGCCCAGAAGGGAGGCTTTTGAGCTGGCTCATCATTCGGTGTAGCAGGGTGACTTCACGCTCAGTCAGCTTGCCGAGTTGAGCGAGGCTTTTGGTTGTGCGATCACATACTTCCTTCCAAGTTTCTCGACCGGTTTGTGTTCGACGGCTGTAAGTTCTGAAGAATACTGGATTAGCAGCAGGTGCTGTTTCTGGGAAATCGCGCTTTTGGCGCTCCCGTTCAAGCTCTCGAACCATAGT
>DATNQT010000449.1:0-18147 GCA_036703885.1 Candidatus Sericytochromatia bacterium | reverse complement strand
CCAAAACGGATTACTTAGTTGTCGGGGAAGATGCAGGTTCCAAACTCGAAAAAGCTCAAGCGTTAGGAATTACCCAACTGAGTGAAGTTCAGCTTTTAGAATTACTAGAAGATTAGTTGGAATTGCTGAAACAGCTTAACTAAAAAGCCCTTGGAAAGGAGTAGGAAATTTAACCACAAGATTCGGATAGATTTGCACAGTCAGCTTGCTTTAGCGTTAGTTATGGCATGAAGAGGTGACGGTTGTGAGTCAAGAAATTATTGATCGGAAGTTACAGCTAGGAAACGAAGACGACTATTGGCAAGCGGTATTAGCTAAAGATGCTCGTTTTGATGGGACATTCTTCTATGCCGTGCGTTCTACAGGTATTTACTGCCGTCCATCCTGTCCTGCTAGACGCCCCCGTCGGGAGCAGGTTCTCTTCTTTCACCTGCCGGAAGCTGCCCAACAGGAAGGGTTCCGTCCTTGTCAGCGCTGTACTCCTGAGAATGCTACTAATCCCCCATCCGATCTAGTTCAGCGCGTCTGCCACTACATCGATCGCCATCTCGAACGTCCGCTAACTTTAGCAACCCTTAGTGAAGCGGTCAATATCAGTCCGCATCACCTACAGCGAACCTTTAAGCGAATCATGGGCATTACCCCACGCCAGTACGCAGAAGCACGTCGCTTGAGCGGACTGAAGGTGCAACTTAAACAAGGGCAAACGGTGACGACAGCCCTTTACGAAACTGGATATGGTTCCAGTAGCCGATTGTACGAGCAAGTCTCTACCAAACTTGGCATGACTCCGGCTACCTATCGCCGAGGCGGCAAGGGAATGCATATTAACTATACCCTCGTCGATTGTCCTCTGGGTCGGTTGCTAGTTGCGATCACAGAGCGGGGGCTGTGTGCTATCAGTCTGGGCAATTCAGATGCCGAACTTGTCGCGGCGCTTTTGGAGGAGTATCCTGCTGCTGAGTTTTACCGGGATGACATTAACCTCAGTATGTGGGTTCATAAGCTTCTTGACCATCTCAAGGGTGGGCAGATTCACCTCGACTTACCTTTAGATTTCCAAGCGACAGCTTTCCAGTGGCGAGTCTGGGAAGAATTACGGGCTATCCCTTATGGCAGTACTCGCTCCTACAGCGAGATTGCTAAGGCTATAGGTCATCCCAAGGCAGTGCGGGCAGTTGCACGAGCTTGTGCCACTAATCCCGTCTCGTTGGTGATTCCCTGTCATCGCGTAATCAGGGAAGATGGTAGCCTGGGTGGATACCGTTGGGGCTTAGAGCGCAAGCAAGTGCTAATACAGGAGGAGCAAACTATTGCCCAAAAATCGAACAACAGGAGCGATCGCTAATTTCTGATAGCTCGCATCCTTCACTTAAGACAGTATCCTGTCTAGCTTCGATACTGGAGAGGAAGAGTCTGTTGAGAACTATCCAAGGACAAAAAATTAATGTCACTGCATCAAACTTCCGGACGTTGGCGCTTCGGTCTAGCGCTATCGCTGGTGACGGTATTCTTGTGGGGGGTTCTGCCCATCGCTTTAACGGTAACGCTTCAATCGCTAGATGTCTACACTGTTACCTGGTTTCGCTTTTTGATAGCATTTGGGCTTTTGGCGGTTTACCTAGTCAAACAGAAGCAATTTCCCGAACTGCAAAAACTGCGTTCAGCGTCGCTGGGATTACTCGCGATCGCTACTCTATTCTTAGGGCTGAATTACCTGTTTTTCCTCCAAGGGTTAATGTACACCTCACCCACCACTTCAGAAATAGTCATTCAGCTAGCACCTATTCTCTTGAGTTTGGGAGCCTTAACTATTTTCAAAGAACGCTATACCCTGCCTCAATGGCTGGGCTTAGGCGTTTTAACCTTGGGGTTTGCCCTCTATTTCCACGAGCAATTAAAGACGGTAATTACCGCACAGGGGAATTATCTACTAGGCAATGGTCTTCTCGTTTTAGGCGCAGTAACCTGGCCGATTTATGCCTTAGCCCAGAAGCAGCTCCTCAATAAATTATCATCTTCGACAATCATGCTGGTTATTTATGGTGGCTGCACCCTTTTATTTACCCCCCTTGCCAAACCGCAAACGCTCTTGACCCTAGATACCTTACATTTCGGTATGTTGCTGTTCTGCGGATTAAATACGCTGATAGCTTACGGTGCCTTTGCTGAAGCCTTAGATCATTGGGAAGCTTCGCGAGTTAGTGCCGTAATAGCCTTGACTCCTTTGGTTACTTTAATATCTGTCTGGGCTGTCTCACTACTAACGCCTACCCTGATTGCACCCGAACATTTGACACTATTAGGACTATTAGGGGCGATTTTAGTAGTTGCTGGTTCAGTTGCGATCGCTATAGGAAAGAACAAATAATCTCACAGAAGCTCCCATCCCCTTCATATCAATGATTAAGACAGTGTTGAGCGCCAAAAACCCTGAAAAGACTAGGTTTTTACTCAGCACTCAGCACTCAGCACTCAGCACTTTGCTATATCAGTCAGGCATCTGGCGCTGGCGACGTTTCCGAGAACGATTTTGCTCGACATACCAACGATGCCACTGTTTAGAGCTGCGAATTGCCAGCCACAATAAAAGTAAAGCGATTAATCCTCCCTGCTGAGGCGCATCAAAGGCAAAGATTACTAAAGCAATACACAAAACATCCTCAATCAAGGCAACCCATAGGGGTAAGCCCCGCAAGCGGTAGAACCAGCCGATTTGAACCAGTTGAAGTACGAAGGCTAATAAGCCGCCGACTATACCGACTATCCACAAGAATTGAATGGAGGGCTGGGTAAACTGGGCGATCGCAATACCCATGATTGCTCCCACAACGGGACTTAAAAGTAGCTGAAAAATTTGCAATACCCGTTGTCCCAACAGCTTTTTAGAAGCAAATAGCTCGAACAGCGACCAACTGGTTAGGATACAGAGTAAAACTGATGGATGAATGCCAGCTAATAAAGGGATTTTTGACCAAAGATTCTCACTCTGCAACAAGCCAATGACCAGAAGAGGCAGGGCAATTCTCATTCCTGCTGCCGCTGAGGCTGATAGTGCGGCTAGGAGTTCAATCATTGTTGCCTTGATGCCTACGATACAAATGGGTTGGTCAATCCCAACGTTAACCTATGATTAGCTTGAATCACTGGACTCAAGCTTACTGGAAGGCAACTGGGTCAAAGCCACAGATCTCCTTCTTTAGTGTAGTTGTTCTTGGTGCGATCGCTTGCTTTGAAACAAGAGTCAGCCTTTAAGTTTTACTAAAAAAGCCATAATGTAGCCAAATATACAGTTTGTTGTGCTTTAATATAGATCTGAAGTAAAAAATAGGTGAAAACATTCTCACCTAACTGTCATTCCTCTTTTGTAGGGGAGTAAATCGTTAATTTGAAGTGAATTTTGTCGGATTCAAACGTGATTAATCGCGTCTGTACAAGCTTGGCATAGTACAAAAAACAAACCACTTAACTGGTGCTGTGGTCGGGTAGTTGAACATCTTTCATTTAAAGAAGATTTCGACGTAATGTGCTTTGAGTAAATACTTGTTGTCTAGATTTATTTAGTCTAGTCACAATGTTTAACGTGCAATCATTATTTCTTCTTTGAACGGACATCTCCATCCAGCCCAGTTACGTACAAGGAGAAACAGCAGAATGGATGATTCATTGTTTTCTGATGCTAGTAAGAGATTAGAAACAGCACTGAAATATGTCTCAATTTCTGATGATGCAATTGAACACTTAAAGTATCCAAAATCAAGTTTAAGTGTTTCTATCCCAGTCCGAATGGATGATGGAACTTTAAAGGTTTTTCAAGGCTATCGCGTTCGATATGACGATACCAGAGGTCCAGCCAAAGGGGGAGTACGATATCATCCCAATGTTTCCTTGGATGAAGTACAATCTTTATCCTTTTGGATGACGTTTAAATGTGCCGTTCTAAATCTTCCCTTTGGCGGTGGCAAAGGCGGAATTACAGTCGATCCAAAAGCATTATCGAAGCTGGAATTAGAACGGCTGAGTCGCGGTTACGTAGATGCGATCGCAGATTTCATTGGGCCTGACGTTGATATTCTCGCTCCCGACGTTTACACGAATGCGATGATTATGGGTTGGATGATGGATCAGTACAGCATCATCCGCCGTCAAATCAGCCCAGCCGTTGTTACAGGTAAACCCGTCACATTGGGAGGTAGTCTAGGGCGCGATGGTGCTACCGCTGTCGGAGCTTTTTTTGTGATGGAATCCATACTTCCTAAATTTGAGCTGATACCACAAGAAACAACTGTAGCGGTTCAAGGATTTGGTAAAGCGGGTGCAGTGATAGCGGAACTCCTTTACAAAGCAGGCTATAAAGTTGTTGCTGTCAGTGATTCTCAAGGAGGAATTTACGCTAAGAACGGGTTAGATATTCCCAGCATTCGACAATTTAAAGCAGCGGGGAATGGCATCAAAGCCCTCTATTGTCAAAATAGCGTTTGCAACATTCTTGACCATGAAGTGCTGACCAATGAAGAACTTTTAGGCTTAGATGTTGATGTCCTCGTTCCAGCGGCTTTGGAAAATCAAATCCATGAGGAAAATGTTAATAACATCAAAGCCAGATATATCTTTGAAGTTGCTAATGGTCCAGTAACATCTGCTGCTGACAAAGTTTTATCAGCTAAAGGGATTTTTGTCTTCCCTGATATTTTAGTCAATGCGGGAGGCGTCACCGTTAGCTATTTTGAATGGGTGCAAAACCGCAGTGGACTTTATTGGACGTTAGAGGAAGTTAATCAACGATTGAAGCAAAAAATTGTGGAAGAAACCGAAAAAATTTGGTCAATTTCTCAGGAACTAGCGATTTCGATGCGAACAGCAGCTTACGTTCATGCGCTGAATCGACTTGGGGAAGCTCTGAATGCGAAGGGTACTAGAGATTACTATATCAATGGTCGAATGTCATAGTGCAAGAAGGCAGGAGGCAGCACTTCGACACGCTCAGTGACCGGGCAGAAGGCTTTTATGAATATTGCTTGTACAGTAAGCCTTTTAACCAATGTCCAACTGGATAGTTATTTCCACTCCCACTGCAATAGTTGAGAGACCCGATTAGCGTTAGCGTTCTCATTTACGTAGGCGATAGGGTAGGGGCGACGGATGCGTCGCCTCTACGAAATCCTGTATGCTATTTAATTGGAATCTGCCATAGATCGATAGTGGCTGTTAAAATCCAGTCAGTTTCTGGGCTTTATTTTCATGAGTCACATTGTTTCTAACCTGTCTAAGCGATCGCACACTGGGCACACATCACCACAGTTCTCAGGTTTGAGTCAGTTACTGGCTAAAGGGTTTCTCGCGGTACTTCTGGGGACACTGACGACGACATCCATGACGCAACTTGCGATCGCGCAACCCGTGAGTGCAACCCAAAATGCTTCCCAAACCAATACGATTAACAAACAGTTGTTAGGGCAGTGGCAAGCCAAAGACCCTACATCAAACGCCGCCTTCACATTTATTTTTGCGCCGGAAAATACCTTATTTGTTGTGCTTCCAGCCACTGACGGGTCTTCGGTTGCCTTGAAGGTGGCGTATCAGATTAATCCAACAACTCAACCGATGCAACTGGACATCCAACTCAGTCCTGAGGAAAAAGCTTTAACAATTTTTGAGTTCACCACTGATGGTCAGTTGCGTTTGATATTAAACGGACTTAAGCCTGGATTGCCCAGACCTACAGAGTTTAAGGGCGAAGCTACCCTATTTGCGAAAACGTCTGAGGCAACGACACTGCCTGAGAATATTCAAGTCATTAAACTGGAGACTCAAAAAAACAACGCAAGGCAAAGTGTACCAGTACAATACATCACCGTATTGAACCAAGCACAACAGGCTTATTTTCTAAAAAACGGAAAATTTGCTACCGATGTTCAAGAGCTTGGTATTGGTACTACTTTAGAAACTGAGTATTACCGTTATCAGATCGTACCGCAAGGCGATCGCACCCAAATCGTAACCATTACAGCCCAACCCAAAGATTCTGGACTTCCCAGTTATATCGGCGCTGTGTTTGCCACCCAAGTTAACGGCAAAACCACTACAGCTACCGGGATTTGTGAAACGACACAACCCTCGACCTCACCACCAGCAACGCCAACTGCGCCGGCGACTGGTTCATCAGAAATTAAATGCCCGGAGGGGTCTCGGTTTTTGCGGTAGAGCATTTCTGACGAGTTAAGATTTTGATTAGCTTTTCTACTGAACTTGAAAACTTCTCCCCTCCCTAGTGAGTTTCAATGCAAACTCTAGGGGCGAGAACTCACAAACAAGCCATAAAAATCTCTCTTCCCCTTTCAGCTTTTCCTCTGCTTAAAGTGACAAAACAGCGTTAGCCCTTAGTCACTAAGAAGGTTTTTCTCGCATAAAAACAGGTTTTTCTAAATCCCCCTTAAAAAGGGGGACTTTAAAGTTGAAGTTTTATTTCCCCCTTAAAAAGGGGGGAGCGATGAGTTTGTAAACACAGCCAGTCTTTAGGAATACAAAGACTAAGAACTATTGGCTAAGAACAGGGGTTATTTAATCTTGTTCTTTCTTTTCTTCTGGGCGTTGAGTAGCCGTAGCATTCTCCGGGGCTTCATCAGGTCGGGTTGGAGTGCTACTCTGGGTAACAATATCGGGGATGTCTACTGGGACATCATCCACATCACTAATCACACCCTCTGCGTTGGTATTAGGTTTTACGGAAGTGCTTTTATGGCTAGCGTGTCCACCAGGCATGAGTATATCCTCAACTTAGGTTAACTGAACATAACTCAGCTTATACTTCCTATTAAGAGGAATACCCTATCTTAGGGTTGAGTATTCAATTTATCCATCTCTACCTTTTTTCACTTATATAATGCCTCAGCCATTAATTATCGTTGACGTACAAGTGGGTTTTATCAATGATTTTACCCATCACATTCCCAAACGAGTTGCCCGTTTAATACAGCGAGATAACTATGAGCCAATCCTTTTTACTCGGTTCATCAACGCTATTGATGGACCCTACCAACGATTCCTCAACTGGCATAGCTGCGATAGGGAACCAGAAATCAACATCGTTTCAGAACTAGAACCTTGGGTGAAACCAGACCGAGTGTTTTCTAAGCGAGGACTATGCGGAATGCCTGACGAGTTAGCCTCCTACCTTCGCGAGGAGCATATCGAACGGGTTTTCTTAGTGGGCATTGACACCGATATGTGTGTGTTAAAACTGGCGATGGATTTTTTTGACATGGGGATAGAACCGATTGTACTGACTGATTGCTGCGCTAGTACGGCGGGTTTGCAGGCGCACTTGGCAGGGCTTGCGGTACTGAGTCGGAATATTGGTGCTAATCGCCTGTACGATGCAGGTCTTTCTGATGGGTTGCTGGCTGCACCAGCGAAGGAGAGCCTTTAGTAGTGCTGAGTGCTGAGTGCTGAGTGCTGAGTTCTGATATGAACTGTTAAGGTGGGCAGTGCTACCTCTGTGTCTTGGTGTTAGGTCGTATATACAGGTCGGTCACCTTACTACCTAACACCTAAAACCTACCACCTTAGCAGGGCTAGTGCTGTGTAAGTCCTGTAGCGAATAAAAACCGTTTGTAGAGGAGTTGCTTTTTGAAAACTAAAGTATCCTTCTGGCTGATTCCCTCCGCAGAAGATAGAGCATTTTTTCAGGGAATTATCGATACCCTCTCACAAGAGTATGATGCTCCAGGTTTCACTCCTCATGTAACTATCTACTCTGGTGAATTCGCACCTGATGAATCAGCGGCATCTCTTATCGAAAAGGCAACACAAGAAGTTAAACCTTTTAGTTTAAATGTCGATAAGCTCCTCTATAGCGATGAATTTACTAAGACTTTATTCGTACAATTTCAACCGAGTGTGATTCTTAGTAAAATATCAGAAATTATACGAAGCAACTCTCTTAAGCCATCTAGCTTTGTTCTTAATCCCCACTTAAGCTTGATTTATAAACAAATGGACGAAGCAACAAAGAAAAAATTAACAAATTCACTAACTCTCACTCGCTCGGAAGTAGTTTTTAATGAAGTAAAAGCTATCTTTACTCCAGAAAAAGTACAAAGTCGGGCAGATGTGGAAAGCTGGAAAGTAATTTGTGCTAGTAAACTTTAAGCTTCGCTTTGAAAGGGATGTTCACCAACAACCAGTTGCTTTTTGGTAGATTTGAGCTGTTTCCACAGACCTTTAATTTGTTTATAGGCTTCTTCTGGATAAAGTTTTCCATTGGTTTGTAGGTTGCAGATGTAATTCACCTGTTGACTAAATTCCTGCAAGTTAGCATTAAAAATCAGATTTTCTGGTTTCACCTGACCGTAATAGCGACTGCGGGGATAGAGAAATCGCTGTTTATCTACTCGATTTGAATCTCCCATAACTTCCTCCTTATTGAAGATACTGTCAATGTTCTATTCAATTCATCCTTAGGAACTGCTAGCTTTTTTAGCTATTATTGCTGGCTTGTAATTTCTATTTTGGAATAAAAAACCCCAGCTTGCACTCACCGGGGTATCCAGGTTTTTGTCTACTCATCCTCATTACTCAAAAAATACCATTATTAAGAATTGCTTTTTCCCTACCCAAAGATGGGTAATCTTGTTAAGACTTTTCGTGTTCAGTAACACAGCTATATCAAGTTATTCTTCCTCATCAACGAGTTCCAGAAGGTAGTCATCCCACCAGCTATGTTGGATTTTGCTTAACACTGTCTCTAGCTGATAAATCTGGCAGGTAATTATGTGATTGTCGCGATTTGAAAAGATACCGTAAAGTTTAACCCATTGCTCTGGAGGTAAAGCTTCACGAGCATCAATGGGAACTGTTTCCCTTACTTTCATGATTGTTTCTTTAACTATTTATTAAAAAAAGCCCCAGTTGGTGTGGGGCAATCCAGGAGTTTTCAATACCTTAACCTGCTTTTGTTAGTAGGCATCTAGCGATTACAAACTAATATCTATTACTACAACTGGACTATTATCTACTTGGAGATAGAGATATATGTAAAGAAAAATAGTATAAATTACTACACTGGTTTGTTAAGTACCATCCAGAGTTCAAAATAGTCTATACAGCAATTAATCTATCAGAAAGCGAGGTGTCTTCATCTCACTATCTCTCTAAAGACGTACCACGAAAGGTAGTGTTTATTACTAATGTATTACGGATACAAAGATATAGAGGTATTTCTAACAGTAGAGGTTTATCTAGGGTGTATTCACCTTGGCAAGTTCCGCTTCCCCTCTTCGAGGCTACAGCAAGTCGAGTCGTAGTCTACTTTTACAACAGCAGATGGATTCCGATCGCATTCTCTACCTTAGCTGATGCGATTACGCTGCACCGTAACGCATCGTGTGTAGGTAAAGAACTTGTTGTATTTCCTTGCGATTTAGATCCTGAAAGTTTTTTTGAGTTGAGTAAAAGCGATCGCTTTCCTTCAAGCTTGCAGGATAGTTTTGATCAATCCTTGTCCGATGAAGTACAACAAGAAGCTAGAAGTGGCTCAATTTAGCGTTTGAAGCTTCTATCTGTGTTCCTATCAAGAAGTCTATGTGGCTGAGTTTAAAATTCCCTTTGACCAATAAATATTTGCAATTTCTCTCACAAAGCAAAACCCGGCTCTAGAAGCCGGGTTTTCGATATAAATTGCGAATTCAACGTGTCAGTCTCCTCAAAATGAGGCAGCTTTCAACTATTAATAGTTGTTATCGCTGCATCTAGCGTCCGCTACCACGATTGTCATCATCATCGTCTTTTTTAAACTCAACAGTAAGATGGCTGAACAGACGACTGGATAAGACAAAGCTTTCACCCCAAGTCCCCGAAGGTGCTTTTGGGAAAAAGGCGATCGTGTAGTTGCACATAAGTAGCTCTCCATGCAGAGTTTCCAGTGCCTTATTCAGAGCGAAAGATGCACAATCAGGACAAAATTAAAAATAATGTATGACTTGTTGTACGTTTATTTCAATTATCAAAAAAGCTTCAATTAAAAAATATCCCCTATATGGGCAAGTTACTTTTAAAAAATATCCCCTAGGGGGGCAATTCACTTCTTAAAGTTATGGTTGCAACCGATGCTTAACTCGACTCGTCCAATTTTTTAAGTTCTCCTATAAGCTACGCTCATACCCAAGAATGAAACTTTATTTCCTTGTGGCTACTTCCTATTCCCCCTTTCAATCCAGGTACTATAGATAAAGTCCCGATAATTTCGACTGATTGTTGTAGCCGCCCATGACCACTTCTCGCCGTCGCTATCACATCACCACCTTTGGCTGCCAGATGAACAAAGCCGACTCCGAGCGTATGGCTGGCATCCTGGAAGATATGGGCTTAGAGTGGTCAGAAGACCCAAATAACGCCAACGTACTGCTCTACAACACCTGTACGATTCGGGATAACGCTGAACAGAAGGTTTACTCCTACCTAGGCAGACAGGCAAAGCGCAAACACGAAGAACCCGACCTCACCCTGATTGTTGCTGGATGTGTCGCCCAACAGGAAGGGGAAGCACTGCTGCGGCGCGTACCTGAACTCGATTTAGTAATGGGGCCGCAACACGCCAATCGCTTACAGGATTTGCTTGAACAGGTATTCGATGGCAATCAAATTGTTGCGACAGAACCGATTCATATTGTTGAAGACATCACCAAACCCCGCCGCGACAGCACGGTTACAGCTTGGGTAAATGTCATTTACGGCTGCAACGAACGCTGCACTTACTGCGTGGTTCCCAACGTCCGAGGGGTGGAACAATCGCGGACACCAGAAGCAATCCGTGCCGACATGGAGGAGTTGGGTCGGCAAGGTTATAAAGAGATTACTCTACTCGGTCAAAATATCGACGCCTACGGTCGCGACCTTCCAGGCGTTACGGAGTCGGGGCGTCACCAGCACACTTTGACTGATTTGCTTTATTACGTTCACGACGTACCAGGAATTGAGCGCATTCGCTTTGCCACCAGTCACCCCCGCTACTTCACCGAACGGTTGATTCGCGCCTGTGCGGAGTTGCCAAAGGTGTGTGAACATTTTCACATCCCCTTCCAATCGGGGGATAACGACATCCTCAAGGCAATGTCGCGGGGCTACACACACGAGAAATACCGCCGCATCATTAATACAATTCGCCAGTATATGCCCGATGCCTCAATTAGTGCTGATGCGATTGTCGGCTTCCCTGGAGAAACGGAACAACAGTTTGAGAATACGCTGCAGCTAGTAGAAGATATTGGCTTTGACTTGCTGAATACGGCAGCTTATTCGCCCCGTCCCGGTACACCAGCCGCTTTATGGGACAATCAGTTGAGTGAGGAAGTAAAAAGCGATCGCCTCCAACGACTAAATCATTTAGTATCAACGAAAGCCGCTCAAGCGTCACAGCGTTACTTCGGACGTATTGAAGAAGTATTAGTAGAAGACCAAAATTCCAAAGCTCCAACTCAAGTCATGGGACGCACACGAGGGAATCGTCTTACATTCTTCACTGGTGATATTAAAGAATTGAAAGGTAAACTGGTGAGCGTCAAAATCACAGAAATACGTGCCTTCAGTGTGACAGGTGAACCCGTAGAAGCACGAGCTTTTCAGTCGGTATGAAGTATAGCGAAGCAGGAAAGTCACCCAGTCAGAGAAAAAGATTAAAGTTTTAAACTTTTTTTCTAGAGGTTAAAAACAAATGGGGCAACTGGACAAGCAACCAGAAAATATTAGCGCCAGCAATTCACAGGCAGCAGACTCGGTTTTGAGAGCGATGACTCAAGATATTGAGAACCTGCGGCAAACTCTCGTTGTCCAGTTGTCTGAAGACGTTCAACGTCTTCAGAAGGAAAAATCCCAGTTAATCGAGGATATCGAAAAGCTCAAAACGCAACGGCAGCAGCAACTTGCCCAACAGCAACAGTTAGTTAAGCAAATTGCTCCAACCTTGGCAAATCAGCTACAAGCAATCGTCACGTCTCGGCTAGCTAACACGCCGCGAGTCTCCAGCAAAGAAGGTGCATCCAATCAATGGGAAGGACAAATCCCATGGGATAGTGTGGCGGGTGCTGGGTTGCCACCGACAGCAAATGATTACCACGAGAATGCGAATCGATTAATTGCTTCTTTAGATTCCACCCTGAGAGTAACCTTTAAAACACTGCAACAAGACCTCAGCAGCTATCAAAGCTCCCTTTCCCAGCAGTTGAGTCAGATGTACAGTTTAGAGCAGCAAGGGGAGGCAATTCTAGAAGCACTGGTTACTCGGCTTAGAAAAGAAATTGAATCCGAGTCTTCTGCAATTAAGCCGAGTCCACCCGCTCCCCCAGCCGCACCAGTTTACCCGCCTTTGTCAGACTTCGACACGTCGGACTATGTGGACTACGATACATCAGCGTATTTGGAGGACGATCGCGATCGTTCTAATGTCTCTTACCCTCCAGAGCGCTCAGTCTCAGAGGTTCCGCTTATGCCGGAGCCAAAACCGCCTGCTGCCCTCCCCCAAACGCCACCCCAGCCTAAGTCCACCTCAAAACCTCGGCTTGGGTTCTTATTAATTCTGTTCTCCTCGCTGCTACTGGCATTCCAGAATGTCGTCATTACTGTAATTTTCAATAAGTCCCGAATCTTCGGGCTGTTTGAACTTGGAGGATTTGTTGCTCCGACTTTAGGAAACTCGCTGCTGGTTTTGTGGTTGCGGATGCTAGCTGTAGTGCCGTTGATGGCAATTTTGATTACAGGCTTATACCCGGCGGTGTGGCGAGACATCAAGCAGTTCGTGCAATCAAAAGACGTGCCGTTATTTCTGAATGTGGTGGGGAGTGGCTTCTTTCTATTTTTGTCCCAAGTGTTAGTTTATCTAGCACTGGCAGCGATCGCACCGGGAGTAGCGATCGCGATTTTCTTTATCTATCCTGTCTTTACCGTACTACTGACATGGGTGCTGTTTGGTGTTCGCCCCAACCGATTTCGCAGTCTGCTCATTGTTAGTGTTTTTGTAGGGTTTTTGATGCTTGCGCTTCCTTCGGGTGGAGGCATGAATTTTTCTGGAGGGAGTATTACGGCTGCAACGGGTTCTGCGATCGCTTTTGCGTTATACGTAGTTCTGGCACAAAGCTCTGGGAAAAAGCTGCATCCCGTCCCTTTGAGCTGGATCAACTTTGCCGTCATCCTTGCTTTTTCCGGCATCAGTTTGGCAATACCACTATCAGCATCTTGGCATTTCGATGTAGTTCCTACTATGTGGCCCAGTCTCATGATCAGCAGTCTGGTCTTAGGAGGCACCACCTTTGTGAGTTATCTACTTAATAACATTGGCATCAAATTGCTCGATGCTGCCAGAGCATCAATTCTTGGCGCGACAGTACCTGCACTAACAGCATTTTTAGGATTAGTAATAATTCAGAGTACGATGCAGCTACAGCAAATTTTTGGAATGCTACTCGTTACGCTCGGAGTTGCAGCGTTGATTCTTGAGCGTTGGCGGCGTCCTGCCAAAGCACCTCAGGCAACTAGCAAGAAATTAAACTAATGAACACACAGCTTGATCGTCGCACTTTAATTGCGATCGCTGTTACTCTTTTATGCTGGGCATCTGCATTTGCTGGTATTCGCGCCAGTTTAGCCGCCTACACGCCAGGTCAAATTGCCCTGTTACGCTTTTTAATTGCTTCGCTGTTACTGGCTGTATATGCTATCAGCGCTCGGATGCAGTTACCCAAAAAAGAAGATCTAGGTGCGATCGCAATTATTGGATTTTTGGGAATTACAGCCTACCACCTCCTACTGAACTATGGAGAACTCTCTGTGAGTGCTGGTGCGGCAAGTCTTTTGGTCAATACATCTCCCATATTCACAGCTTTATTTGCGATCGCTTTTTTAGGAGAACGGTTGAGTCTGATTCGGTGGGTAGGGATTGCCATTAGTTTTAGTGGCGTTGTGCTGATTACGGGAGGAGAAGGCAAAGGATTGAGCTTAGATTTGGGTGCTTTGCTCATTGTTTTATCAGCCATTTGTATGAGCTTGTATATGATTTTGCAAAAACCCTACCTGAAAAAGTACAGCGCTCTCCAGCTTACTACTTACATTATTTGGGCAGGAACAATTTTCTTATTACCGTTTCTCCCTGGCTTAATGCAAACCATGCCAAAGGCTCCCCTGAGCGCAACTCTTGCCGTGGTTTACTTAGGAGTATTTCCGAGTGCCTTTGCTTACGTAACGTGGGGTATTGTGTTGGCGCAGATTCCAGCCTCCCGCGCCGCCACACTGCTATATTTAGTGCCAGTACTCGCCATTATTGTTGCCTGGGTTTGGTTGCAGGAGGTTCCGACCATTCTCTCACTAGTTGGTGGTGCGATCGCTCTGTCAGGAGTCTTGCTAGTCAACACCCGCAGACAAGCTGAAAAACCTATATGAGTGAAAAAAGGTGATATTTCTGCTCAATCTCTACACCCAAAGAAATGCATATCAAATATAAGGCGGGTGAGTAGGCAGATACAAGGTGTGAAAAAGAGCAAAATTCTAGGGAGACAGCACCTATGGTAATGATTTCCACACAAGTGAGCGAGCTTGAACTGGAAGACTTTCAGGGCAAAGTTACCCAAAATATTGTGCTATCCAATGTAACTTGGCAGACTTACAAAGCATTATTAGCTGACATGGGAGACCATCGTGCTGCCCGTCTCACTTATAATCGGGGAATCCTGCAAATTAAGATGCCATCCAAGCTACACGAAATCATTAATCGGCTGTTGGCAAGAATTGTTACAACTCTAACTGAAGAACTGGACTTGAATGTTGTCAATTTAGGTTCAACAACTCTAGAAAGGGAAGACCTCGAAAAAGGCGCAGAACCGGATACTTGTTTCTATATTCAAAATGCCAATCAACTCGAAGGACTCGATCCTGAGATTCCTGAAGACTTGCCCCCCGATTTGGTGATTGAAGTCGATATTACGAGTCCTTCCACTCGCAGAATAGAAGTTTACCAAGCCCTAGGTATTCCTGAAGTTTGGTGCTACACCAAAAAACAGAGCTTGAAAATCTATCACCTGCAAACTGATACTTCTAATCGCGACTATGTAGAGTCAGCATTTAGCCTTGCTTTTCCAAAGGTGTCTGCTGCGGTACTCAACCAATTTTTGCTTTCACGCCAAACTCAAAACGAAAATACTGTAATTCGTGCTGTCCGCACTTGGATTCAGAGCCAGTTGTCTTGAATGGAAGGTGCTAATTCACTGAAGTTGACTGAATCCAACGAGTAGTAGCCGAGTCGCTGATGTCCTATGGAACCGAAACATCCCTGGTTACAAAAATGTCTAGAAAAGCTAGAAGAATTACCCCAGATCAAGACAACAACAACTATAGAGCCTTACCAGTCAGGAAATGCGATCGCAGTTGACTAACGTTGACTAACGTTGACTAACCCTGTTGGCACTGAAATTGCTCTAATTGTCAAGTTATACCAATTTCATAAATGCTTGCTACGGATGCTGTTCTTGCTCCTCCCTTAGTAAGGGGGGCTGGGGGGTAGATGTGTAGCGCTATTTTATGAAATTGGTATTAAAGGAACCACATATTAAACTTGTAGTATACTCGTAACACAAGAAAACCTGCTGTGAGACTACGTATATAGCAATGTCACGGGTCAAGCTTGTATATCCCAAAATCCCAGATAGTAAAAACTGTCCTCTAAAGCGATGCATAGCTTTCGAGAAATACGACGGCACTAATCTCCATTGGGTTTGGGAAGTTGAGCTTGGGTGGTATGCTTTCGGCACACGTCGTGACAGGTTTGACTTGGATGATATGGGTATTGCGGACTTTAATGCTGCCCATCCAGGCTTGGAAGAAGCTACCGATATTTTCAGGAAAGACTTCGCTAATTCTTTGGAAACCGTGTTCCGAAACAATCCGCAGTACAACTACCCTGAAATTACAGTATTTACAGAGTTTTTCGGAGCTAATTCATTTGCAGGAATGCATAAGAAGGATGATGTTAAGCAACTTATCCTCTTCGATGTGCAGGCTGGCAAAGGCATTATTAGTCCAGAGCAATTCATTCGAGACTTCAGCGAATTCAATATCGCACGAGTCGTTTATCGCGGCAAGCTCACTGGCAAGTTTATCGATGATGTTCGTGAAGGGAAATATGGTGTAGATGAAGGGGTTGTATGCAAAGGAGGCAGCACTGCCGATGAGTTGTGGATGGTGAAGATTAAAACATACGCCTACATGACAAAGCTGCAACAAGCTTTCAAAGATGATTGGGAAAATTACTGGGAGTAACCAAGCAGTGTAGCGAACGGCTGGTTTAGTCTTCGTTTCCGGGTTAATTGCCCTTGGTGAGTTAAGCCAAACGACCAGTTCACTCTCAGATATAGCAGTAAGACAGCCAGAAGCGATCGCACTCCCATTCGCAGGGTGAAGGCTAGCCGCATTTTCACGCCTCTCGCCCAGTTCCGTATATAAAATTGACAGAGGGGAGACGATGCAGATGATAAAGGAAGAATTTAGAAGACACGACGAAATCCAGTTACTTTTTGAAGGACTGATTGGGAAAAATATTTATTTCCCCAGCCAATTTGTTCCAGAGATGAAAGTCGAACAAATAGAAAGTTACGTTCTTATCAATTCTGGTTACAAAACAGATACGTTTAATCTTGTTATCAGTAAAAAATTTGATGGCGAAGACGGAAAGCTTACTATTGCTAGGGTTTGCGAAGAATTTAATGCAGCTCATTTACCAGCAGCTTGGTGGACTTGTGAGGAAGTTCGGGACGCTTATGTCTCTTCAACCTTAGAGGAGCATGGATTTATCGAAGATGAAGTGGACATGGGTATGGTTGCAAATCTTGATGATTTACCACAAGACATTGAGTACCCCCCTAATCTAAAGTTCCGCATAGCAAACTCTTTTGAAGAAATCAATGAGTTTGGAAAGATTATCGCTTCACTTTTTGAGCCACCCGATGACTTCGTTCTGCCATTTTATCGACGGGTGGGCGAGTTGGATAATTTGGAGAATTGTCCTTTGAGATTGTTTCTGGGGTATGTCGATAATAAGCCTGTTTGTTCGAGTTCAATCTTTTTGCTTCACCAAACAGCAAGCCTCTTCGATATCAGTACGCTTCAAGAATTTAGAAATCGCGGTTACGGCTCGGCAATCACACATTACACACTCAGTTATGCCAAGAAACTCGAAGCGCGTTTTGCCACCCTTCAGGCAGCGCCGGATGGTCTAAATATCTACAAGCGAATGGGCTTTAAGGAAGCTTGCACATTCAGAATTCACTCAAACAAAAGAAGGGTTCTGGGATATTAAGGAAGTAGTGCCTAACATCTTATTGCATTGGACGGACAAGAGTCTCAGTTATGATGCAAGTATTGTCTGCTGCCGATAAATTCAACCGTTACGATTAGTTCACGCTCAGATAAAGTGGAGCTAAGTGCGATGAAAGATACCGCTGAAATTACTGGTTTTCATGCTCATATCTACTTCGATACCACGAGTCGTGAGGCGGCAGCGCGTGTACGCGAAGGATTGGGCGCGTCTTTTGAAGTGCAACTGGGACGTTGGCATGACAAACCCATTGGTCCACATCCAAAGCCAATGTATCAAGTTGCGTTCTTACCGGAGCAATTTGGCAAGGTTGTCCCCTGGTTGATGCTCAATCGTGAGGGGTTGGATATTCTCGTCCATCCCTCAACAGGCGACGATGTGGGAGACCATACTGACCGTTCACTGTGGTTGGGAGAGAAGTTAGAGCTTAATATCGAGTCTCTTCGACGAGTTGGAACAACTTAACAAGACTATGCAGCCCACATACTACCCCGCGATCGCCCTTCCTGTTGTTCCGTCACACCCGTTAAGAGTATGAATAGAAAGCCTATTTACTCAGCTTTACAATATCCATCCTACAAGGAAGGTAGTCCGACTCCTTATCTTAGCAATGCAATGGGTCCACTAGGAAACATCCAAAGCGAGATGGAATGGTTATTCTTTGACTTTTGCCGAATGCATCAAATCGTATATAAGGAAATAGGTCGTGTTGAGGAGGGTCTAGACCGTTTTATTCAGGAGAATAAACAGGATCTGACATTGAGCGGAGATACCGAATCTTCTGAAAAAGAGTT
>DATNQT010000448.1:0-4991 GCA_036703885.1 Candidatus Sericytochromatia bacterium | reverse complement strand
GGAGCGATCGCAGGCATGATAACAGGTCTTGCCTTCACGCTCTTCTACATTATTGGCGTGAAGTTCGGTGGTATGCAACCCTGGTTCTTCGGTGTTTCCCCTGAAGGAATCGGCACGTTAGGCATGATTATCAACTTTATCATTACCTTAGTCGTTTCTCGCCTGACGCCGCCGCCACCGCCGGAAATTCAGGAGATGGTGGAAGATCTACGAACACCTAGTGGAGAACTCCCTGTTGAGGCAGTCCATTAATCGGAGGTGGGGAGCAGGGGAAGCAGGGGAGCAACGAAAAAATGAAAGTCTCTTTCCCCTACTCTCTATTCCCTACTCCCCACTCCCGACTTTCAAGATATAGCAGTCGCCAAGGCGATTAGGATAAAGCTAAATACTGAAACCAAGACCCGTCAACCTTTTCCATAAAAGCCTTCTGCCCGGTCACTGAGCGTGTCGAAGTGCTGCCCTCTGCCCTCTGCCTTTTGCTATATCGATAAACCCGCCCCTACCAACTAATTGATAATTACCAAATTTGCTATGTTCTCAAGACAGGTCTAATGCCGATGACCTGTGACAATATAGGTAACTCGTTGACCAATGTTAGTCGCGTGGTCAGCCATGCGCTCTAAATGACGAATAGCCAACACCAATAGCAGAATCGGTTCAACGACGCCTTTGATATCTCGCTGATAAGCCAAGGTTTGATAAAGCTGTTCGTAGGCAGTGTCTACTTCATCATCCAACTCTTTCACGGCTTGTCCAGCGGTGGCATCCAAATCGACTAATGCTTTTAAACTCGCGGCCAACATGGCTTGAGCGTGATGGGACATGACCTCAATCTGAGGCAAGCAAGCCTGAGGCGGATAGGAGAAGAGTTTAATAGCAATTTCGGCTAAATCTTCGGCATAGTCGCCAATTCTCTCTAAGTCTCTTACCAGCTGCATAATGGCACTGAGGAGGCGTATGTCTTGAGCAACGGGTGCTTGTAACGTCATGAGTGTGGCGCACTCTAACTCGATCTGGCGATAGTAGCGATCAATTTGCTTATCGAGTAGGGTTATCGATCTTGCTGCCTCTAAGTCGCCGGAAAACATTGCCTGGTGACTCAGACGAAATGAGTTTTCCACCAAGGCTCCCATTCGCAAGACATCCTGTTCTAAGCGCCTCAGGGAGCGGTCAAAATGGATACGTTCAGAACTGTTGTTTGAAGAAGATATGCTCACCTCAAGTATCTTAGCAACAATCACACGGAGTAAGTATTAAGTACTATATGTGATAGCAAATCTAAGTTAAATTATGGTGAAGCTTTGCACTCCGGAAGCTTAATTTGCAACCATGCCCCACCAGTTTCTGGATGATTGCTGGCTTTAAGGGTGCCGTTGTGAGCTTGAACGATTTGCTGCACGATTGAGAGTCCCAAACCACTACCACTACTTTTTCTGGAAGCTGGTATCTTGGATTGCTGCCTTTGCCGCGAGGCATCTCCCCGGTACAGTCGCTCAAAAACATGAGGTAAGTCTGATTCGGAAAAGCCAGAGCCTGAGTCGATAATATCGATTTGAAGAGAATAGCGATCGCGCAGTGGGTAGCTACTGCCGGAAGTGATGCTATTTCCTAAGGAATCATCACTTGCATCACTTTTGAACGTTTCTGGCTCCATGCAAGTCACTTCGACTCGAATGGCTTCTTGGGGTGGACTATGTTTAATACTATTATCAAATAAATTCAGAAAAACCTGAGTCAGGCGAGCCTGATCTGCTTTTATCCAGATAGTTTCAGGGCCGCGATAGCTAAGAGTCAGCTGATAAAGCTGTGCCAACGGCTCCAAGGTTTGCCAAACCGAATGAATTAAAGACCGCAATTCTACCGATTCATAACTGAGACTCTTACTAGGGTGTTTCTCTAGGTTGCTCAGTTCCAGCCAATCTTGTACTAGCTGAATCAGTCGATTTGTTTCGTGTAGGAGTTGGTCAACCCAACGGCGTGCGGGAGGCTCTAGACGCCCTTGTAAAGCCTCCGCCACCAAGTGTATTGAGGTTAAAGGCGTTCTCAGTTCGTGAGCTAAATCAGAAAACCACTGATTGCGGGATTGGGAGAGTTCTACTAAGGGTTGCTGATTCTCTAGGAAGACGCCGACTTGTCCTTGAGGAAGTGGCCAACTCGAAGCTTTTAAAGCTAGCGATCGCACTTCGCCCATTGCTGCACCATCTAAACAGGGAGGGTGAAATACCCACTTTTGAACCTCAGGTTTTTGCTGGTGACGGGTTTGTTCGATGAGCTGATCGAGTTCGTAAGAGCGTACCAACTCTAGTAGTAAGCGTATCTGTCCTGGCTCCCAGCGCTCGATTTGTAATAACTGACGCGCTTGCTCGTTGCACCAGAGCAATCGATTTTCTTCATCCACCTGCAAATACCCCAGGGGCGCTACCTCAAGCAGTCGCTGTCTAATTTGCAGTTCCTTTTCTAGCTCTTCTCGACGCTGATTGGCGATCGCGATTTCTCGCCGCAAGCGAGAGACGACCGACAAGGCAGGACTGGTAGCATCTGTCTGCAACGCTCCTAACATCTGCTCCAACTGCCGCTGTAGTCGGTGCTTCCGCCAGAGCCAGAACCCAACCCCCAAAGCCAGACCCAGAAGAAATGCTAGGAGGATCATTCGCTTTCATCAGTTAGAAGGTTTGTTCTCGAATCAAAAACTTGCTCGTTGAAGGTTTAGGCAAACTTGCTAATGTTTTAACCATCACCTTAAGTTTCAACTTTCAAGCTTCTTAACTTTTACTTTACCAACCTTCGAGCATCTGGGTTTTATGCCATGCTCACACTACAACTGAATAAGGAAGTTTTGCTCGTTCTGAAGCGTTGGGAGACTGAGAAGCCCAACCATAACCCATTAGGGTTGGTGTTGGAGCGTCAGCTAAATCGGTAGCCAAAACCGCGAACAGTGATCAGGTATTCTGGATGGCTGGGGTCTTGCTCTAATTTTTCCCGCAGCCAGCGGATATGAACATCCACGGTTTTAGTATCTCCCAAAAAATCGGCTCCCCATACCTGATCGATTAACTGGTCTCGCGACCAAACTCGGCGAGGATTGCTCATGAATAATTCTAAAAGTCGGAATTCCTTAGGCGACAAGTTAATTTCTTCCCCGCGAACCATCACACGGCACTCTTGGGGATAAAGTGTGATATCTCGCAGTTGTAGTACGGGTGTCTGGGGCATATAGCTAAAGCGTTGACGACGCAGTAAGGCTCGACAACGAGCAACTAGCTCCCGCATACTGAAGGGCTTGGTGAGGTAGTCATCTGCGCCGACTTCTAACCCCAAAACGCGATCGGTTTCACTGGCTTTGGCGCTCAGAATCAAGATTGGTACAAGATTTCCTTGATACCGTAACAAGCGACACAGATCTAAACCATTAATCTGAGGCAACATCAGATCTAATATCAACAAATTGAAGGGAAACTCACCATCTATCGGTTCAGTACCCTGAAGAAGTGCTAAAGCTGTTCGCCCATCTATGGCAGTAACCACCTCATAGCCTTCTTCTTCTAGAGCCAAGACAAGCATTTCCCGAATTAAATCTTCGTCTTCCACTATCAGAACTCGTGCAGCTTGAGCCAGTTCTGGACCGGAAGGACTCTGCGGTAGATCGAGAGAAAGCATAAAAAAGAAACCGAATATTTGTAGTTCTAAGCCAAGGTATACACCAAAATTATTCCCTTGGTCGGAGTAAAAGAATAATTACAAAGCAAATGAATAGTACAGCAACGTTACTAGGACTTAATTACTTGGGTTAGTACAGTCCAACACTAGAGTTGCGTAAGCACTACTTTTTGCAGAGGGTACTATAGCCAATCATAGATGCTTGTATAGATTGGCACAAGTTTGGGTTAATCAAGTTTTAAGACTTACTACAATTTGCTGGAATTTGTTGCTGCTGTCAACCCAATTGAAATAATATGCTCGTGTATTATATGTCATACGTTTGGTATGACAGAATAAGAGGTTTACAGAATTAAGCAGTGGACTGGCAATTGTAGCCCGTTTGCTTCAGCTTCCCAACAGGTTGCATAGCTTGGGGTCATGTATCGTTCTAGCTTCAATTTCATTGCTCTCCAGTTCCACTAGGAGTTGGAGCAAAAATGCAAGTTTGTGTTCGTTCTGAGCGAAATGATTGCCTCGCAACAAGAGATGCTTGTCCTATGTCCCTGGGAGCTAGTGCGATCGCCTACTTATCCAGAGAAAGTCTACAGATACTGACGTGAGACTAAGTGACCATGCTGTTACATTTGAGTACTTGGAAAGAGGTTGAGGCTTATCTTGAGCAATCTCAAGGAATTATTCTACCCATTGGTTCAACGGAGCAACATGGGCCAACGGGCTTAATTGGTACTGATGCTATTTGTGCAGAAGCGATCGCACGAGGTGTAGGGGAAGTCACTAAAGCCCTAGTTGGTCCGACCATCAACGTTGGTATGGCACTCCATCACAACCGCTTCCCCGGTACGATCAGCCTCTTGCCAAGTACATTAATTCAGCTAATTCAAGATTATGTCACCAGCTTGACTAGAGCTGGATTTACCAAGTTTTTCTTTATCAATGGTCACGGCGGTAATATTGCTACTCTCAAAGCCGCTTTCTCCGAGAGTTACGCTCACTTAAGCGATTTAAATCTTCCCAATGCGGAGAAAGTGCAGTGCCGTGTTGCCAACTGGTTCACCTGCGCTTCTACCTATAAGTTAGCAAGAGAGTTGTACGGCAACCAGGAAGGTTCCCATGCAACGCCCACTGAGGTTGCTGTCACGCAGTATATCTATCCGGATTTCATCAAGCACGCTCCTTTAGCAGCAGAAGTCGCTTCAGGATACCCAATTTACGGTGCAGCTGACTTTCGACGGCGGTATCCCGATGGACGTATGGGTTCTAATCCAGCCTTAGCAACACCGGAACATGGGAAGCAATTTTATGACCTGGCAGTCAAAGAATTGAGTAATTCC
>DATNQT010000447.1:0-2682 GCA_036703885.1 Candidatus Sericytochromatia bacterium | reverse complement strand
CATGACATTAAAGGCAGTTCTGTTTGATTTTAACGGCGTCATTATTAAAGATGAGGCGATTCACCAGCAGCTAATTGAGGAAATTCTCTTAGCAGAAAATCTGCGTCCTTCTGTCCAGGAGTATCGAGAAATCTGCCTGGGAAGGAGCGATCGCATCTGTATTTCCGAATTACTCAAGCGTCGCGGACGGGTTGTTACGGAAAATTACTTAACTCAGATTGTCACCCGTAAAGCCCAAGCCTATCAACTTCAACTGGAGAAACTGGAAAAACTGCCCATTTATCCAGGCTTAGAGGATTTGATTTTCAAAATCCGCGTCGCCCAGTTACCAATGGGAGTTGTCAGTGGGGCACTCCGTTGTGAGGTAGAACTGGTACTAAATCGCATTCAGCTAACCCAGCACTTTAGCGTAATTGTTGCGGGGGACGATATTAAGGTGAGCAAACCTGAACCGGATGGGTATCTTTTTGCAGTGGAACGACTGAATCAGCAATATCCTAACCTCAAAGCCCAAGCTGCGGATTGTCTAGCGATTGAGGATACCCCAGCGGGGATCGAAGCAGCCAAACGTGCGGGGATGCAGGTGGTTGGGGTAGCCAATACCTATCCCTTTCATATGCTCCAACGTCAAGCCAACTGGACAGTAGATTATCTTCACGATCTAGAACTCGAACGGGTGCAGCAAGTTTATTCCCAAAGTATGGCAAAGCCCGCTGTAAAACCGTGTTAGACTAAAGAGCTGTGGCTAATGAGTAAGATTTTAACTTAGGAGCTCATCTAACATCCAAGATTAACGGGGGGAATTAGCTCAGTTGGTAGAGCGCTGCGATCGCACCGCAGAGGTCAGGGATTCGAGTTCCCTATTCTCCATCACTTGTGTCCATTAATAGAATTATTCGGCAAACTGGACAAATAGCTGTTTAATAGACAATCGGCAAAGCCGTATTTTATTTATTGATCTGGCAATTAAGTTACAGAATATTACGACAGGTAAAGTTTATTTTCAGAACTATGTCAAGTTTATCTTCGCTTTGTTAAGCATCTGGTAACTCTTGTATCATCTTGTGAGATCTTGCTTGTGGTATCACTAAATCAGTTATCGTAGAAAGGACAAAGAAATTCTTAAGTTATTCTTAAGTTTTGCCGTGTTCTGATATACCTCATTTCACGGAGTTGGAAGACCAGTTCCCCATACCCCTGCCCAGCACGGGTTTTTACCGAGAAAGGAGATTTTATGACTCCCACAATGCTGCGCCAGCTGTGGTCTTTAATTGAAACGACTCAGGCTAATCTTTTGCTAAAACTGGATGATGCCAGTTTGGTTCAGTGGTTGCTCAAGCAGTTTAAACAACAGCGATCGCTCAATCATGAAGAAATCCACATCTTGAGTGACTATCTCAACAATCGGTTATCTCTCATCCGGGAGCTTGCTCAACAGCGTTAGGAAAAACTGGCAATAGACTCACTGTTGACGCTGCTAACGGTAAGCTTTGTCAATGTGGTTCGCCCAAAAGGTAAATTTGCGATCAAAAAATCACCAAGTCGTTTGGTCTTTTCCTAGAATGAAGACCCCGCCACTGGTTAAAAATTATTAACGAATCCCCTTTCCTGACGATTGGATGTTTATCTAGCCTTCATCCCCAAATTCCATCACCGTTATCGGGATTCAGTATAAGTGAATTTTTCTCGTTTTGATAGAGTTTTACTTGCGTAAAACTGTATTAACGAGTGCAGGTTTTTTGCAATTACGCCTATATGATCGGTAAAAGAAAACTAAATAGATGAAATACCCGGAAGGACAAACTTCTGGGGTTTTAGTCATTTAATACTATTTACCAGTCAGGGCAGACTTAAGAAGACATTTATGCGTAAGTGCAGTTTTTTGCTATTGGCTGTCATGCTCCTAGTGATGCCAATAGCTGCTTGTAGAAGCCGTTCCAGCGAAAAGTCAGCGCAGGCAGACACCAAGGGGGAGACATCAAGTTCCGGTCTGTTAAATAAAATAAAGAGCCGTGGCAAGCTAGTCTGTGGTGTGAGTGGGAACTTGCCAGGGTTTAGCTTTGTGGAGCAGTCAGGAAAATATTCAGGGCTAGATGTGGATGTGTGTCGGGCAGTCGCTGTTGCCCTATTTGATAACCCTGATGCTGTGGAGTTCCGCAACCTCAATGCCAAGGAAAGATTTACAGCCGTACAATCTGGTGAAGTGGATCTACTCAGCCGCAATACCACTTTGACAGCTAGCCGCGAGACTTCTAACGCCATGGATTTTGCTCCCGTCATTTTTTATGACGGTCAAGGCATGATGGTGAAGAAAGACAGTGGAATCAAGTCTTTGAAAGACTTTGAGGGCAAGTCAGTCTGCGTCCAGCAAGGGACAACCAACGAGCAGAACTTGGCAGATACTATGCGTAAAAACAACGTGAAGTATACGCCGATTGTCTTTGAAGAAGTTAATCCCACATTTGAAGCCTATGCCCAAGGTCGCTGTCAGGGCGTTACGTCTGATCGCTCCCAGCTAGAGTCTCGCCGCTCGGTGCTACCCGATCCCAATAACCATACGGTACTTTCAGAGGTAATGTCAAAAGAGCCGCTTGCACCCGCTGTGGCTACGGGAAATCCTCAGTGGTCTAATATCGTCAGGTGGACGGTGTATGCGCTGATTGAAGCAGAAGAGCAAGGAAT
>DATNQT010000446.1:0-4642 GCA_036703885.1 Candidatus Sericytochromatia bacterium | reverse complement strand
CTCACGAGGAGTTGTTAAAGCTGGGAGGACGCTACGCGAGGTTGTTCTCAATTCAGGCAGCTGGATATCAGTAGAACTCCGTACCTCAAGTCATACACAACTTATACATTAGGTGGATATTTGCGCTGACGCGATCGCAATTATTAGGAGTGAATAATTACAATAGTCACCCAACTGCAAGTTATCGATTAGCAAGGCTTCAAAGTTTGATTAAGTTTTCTTATAGGATATTGCACAAATTTCTAGTTGCAATCTTATTTTGAGGAAATTGGTCACTCGGCTGAGGACTCGTCGAAATCTTCATATTTCGTTTCGGACTTGTATGGCTTACGTAAAGTTCTGTACAATTAATGGTCTTCAATGAAACAGTGGACTACACTTCTATTTATGAGGTTAAGACACACTTAAGCCTATAGCGAACCGGATTCTAGACTCTGCAGGCTGAACTAAAACTGCAAGGTTTACAGCATTACTTCTCAATGTAGTCAAAGCTTATTTACTAATTTTGTGGCTTTATTTTTGAGCTAATAAAGTGGGATGTAGTAGCTCTTAAAAGGGGAAAGCATCTTAATTTTATACGTTGGTATGGTAGGAGCGACCAACCGTGTAATCCTATGGAGGGTAGACTTACAAAAACAGGATACCCCCTCAAAAATGCTCTAGATTTTGGCCGTTAACATTTACTTTTTTTGAGCAATGAGTTTTATGACTACGAGCGAAACGCTATCAATGGCAATGGCACATCACTCCCAACCCTCAAGCTTTATAGATAACCAGGAAGACTGGTATATTCGAGGAGCATCTTTGGCTGGTTTAGGCTGTTATGAAGAAGCCCTTGCTAGTGTTGATGAATTTTTGGCAAGTGAACCGAGCAATGAAGCTGCCTGGATTTATCGAGGAGGTTTACTGACACATCTAGATCGTTATCAGGAAGCACTCACTAGTTTTGAACAAGCCCTAGAAATTCAACCTGATAATCGATCTGCTTGTCTCTTCCGAGGAGTGGCATTGCATCACCTAGGTCATTATAAAAAAGCTAATGCCTGCTACAACAAAGCTCTAGGAATTGAGCAGCACTCAATTTGGCAAAAATGGATTCGGATGTTGAAGGGATTCTTGAAGAGCGATCGCCTTGGTACTACAGTTGTAGATAGCAATAACAGCAATCCTACTGAAAATAATCTCGTTTCCTAACACTCCAAAGATATAATCTGAAAACCTTAAGGACTATACGGGTTGCGAGAGAGTCAACTTAGTAGTGCAACCCGCTTTAACAAGTCCAAAAGAATATACAAGCTCATGCCCTCCGATCCTCAACTTCTTCCCCGCCACAGCATCAAACAGGTGCGAGAGAACGGAAAGCAATATTACGTTGATAATCAGGGGGCTAAACTCCCAAGCGTGACTACAATTCTCAACGCCACTAAACCCCAAGAGGATCGAGAGAGGTTGTTTAATTGGCGGCAGCGGGTTGGAGTTGCCGAAGCTAATCAAATTTCAGGAGCCGCTTCTCGTCGCGGTACGGGAACCCACAAACAAATTCAGCGCTACCTAGAGGGCAAGGAGGCTCCTTGTTCTGATGCTATTCTTCCTTATTGGCAGAGCATAGAGCCAGTCTTGCAAGATGTCGGTGATGTTAGGTTGGTGGAAGGCACGGTTTTTAACTATGACTTAGGCTATGCCGGAATAGTAGATTGTGTTGCTAGCTTTAGGGGTATTCCCTGTATCTGTGAGTGGAAAACCGCAGATAAGCCTAAGGGTTCAGTAGAGCGCTTGTACGATTATCCGCTTCAAATCGCCGCCTACTCTAGTGCTGTTAATCATCATTATCAAGCCTACGGAATTAAACTAGAACACGCTCTTATTGTTGTGGCAATTCCGGAGATGCCTGCTGAGGTATTCTGGTTTGAGCCGGAAGCAATGCAGACTTACTGCAAGCAATGGGAGGAGCGAGTCACGGCTTTTTGGAAGAGTGGAAGTAGAGGAAAGAGTTAAAGTGCGATCGCTTTCTGTTTGAGATCCTCACGCAAGAGTTCCGCCACCCTTTCAATAGAAAGCTGAACACGCAAATTATTAATGAACGTTACTCTATAGACATTCCCCATGCTGGTGGATAGGGGAGCCAGCATAACGACTATCACCCCGCACATGGCAAGAGCGATCCGCTTCAGAGCGCAGGGAAGCCAGAGAATAAGAGTTGGCAGTGGTGAAGTCATTGAAATGCCTAGAGGCAGAATTTCTTCTATTTGTGTGGGTGAAGCGGAGAGCAACAACCTCACTGTGTTGGTCGGAAGCACACCACTGCTGGGACAAAACTTCTTCAGCGACTATAACGTCACGATCTCGCAAGATTTCATTGTATTTCGACGGAGGGTACGTGAATTGAATCTATCTGGGTAAGTGTTGTTAGGTCAGCGCTAGCTGTATTCTTTTCGGTGTGTGAGCATAAGCTTCTAGCTTTTGTAAAAACCCTCATCTAATTTCACAAAATATTCACCTTCTTTCTGTACTCTTTAGTTAGATTGCGCAAAACGCTCTCTCGTATTGCAGATGCTGAGGGAGCGATTTTTTTTGCTTCCTAAAACTTAAGTCATCTTACTTCTTTTTGAACAACTGAATTAACTGAAATAAACAATATATTAGTTGTTTATGTTTGTAAATCTATAAACAATAAAGCAAACCCTTATACAAGGCGCAAAAAATACAAATATAGTTAGTCCACTGGGCTAATAAAACCCTCCGGATTTAATCGATAACTCCTGAAAAGGTTAGTAAGCGATGCTTTTGGATTTTAAGTCTGGAGCTAAACCACGAGCTTTAGAGATGTACATACCGTCAAGAGATTTGAGAATTGAAATGTATAAATCGATTACAAAAGCCAAAAATTCTCTCAGCCTTAGGTATTTACACTCAATCCAAATAGAAACTTATCTCTAGAACCTGCTAATACTGAAGGTAATCAATCAAGCTTTACTAATCTCTATCAAGAGAATTAAAATGTTTAATTTCATTAGTTATAGATTACTTCAAGTAGATGATTAAGACTTTCTATAGATTCCAGGAATTCTATTGCTTTATAAAAAATACATACAAAATAAACCAGAAAAACAAACAATTTTAAAATAAACCTGCTACAACTAAAAAGTGACAAATAATTATTTGTGTAAGCATCAAAACAAGATGGTTATGACATTGAATCCTCATGATTTTATGGCGACGATGGAAAAAAGAATGAGCTTTACAGATGAAGACAAAGCTCTCTTGAAATCGCAAGCCAATTGGGGACAACAAATTGCTTCCGAAATGGCAGTTCATTTCTATGCTTACTTAGGGCGCGATCCAGAAATGAATGCCATATTAAATGAAACAGAGGGACGTATTCATCGCTTACATGAAACCTTCGTTCAATGGTTTCATGAAATGTTTATGGGTATGGATGATTGGGGAAATGCCTATGCTGACCGTCGCTGGCGTATTGGTATCGTCCATGTACAACTTGGTATCGGTCCTCAACACGTTGTCCCTGCAATGGCAATTGTTGTTAATGAAGTTGGCAAGCGCTTGAAAGTGGATGGTAAACCTGAAGAATTACGGGATGCTTTGGGTCGGATTTGCATGATTGACCTAGCATTCATTGAACAAGCTTACGTAGAAGTCAGTTCGGCGGCTGTTCTTCAAGAAACTGGCTGGACGGCAGGTTTATTCAAGCGTTTGGTCGCAACGGGGGCAGGTTCTATGTAAGAACATCACTGCCAGTTCTATGGCGGTTCTCAGTTGGGTGGAACAAATCTTTAGAGGCAGAAAATAGATAATTGTACTCAACTTATTTGGAACCGCTATAGAAAAACAAAGTGAGCGAATCGTATATCAGTAAATCTAAGTAGGAACAAAACAATGGCGATTAATTCTGAAAAACTGGGACATATTCTGCAAAACTTTGTCTCCACAACCAGTGATGTTCAGGGGGCAGCAATGGTTACCCCAGACGGTTTACCTCTGGCTTCGGCTTTACCGGGTGGTATGGATGATGAGCGGGTTTCTGCGATGTCAGCGGCGATGCTGTCTTTAGGCGATCGCATTGGCAGAGAACTGGTGCGAGGAGAAATTGATCGCATTTATGTAGAAGGCGAAGAAGGCTTTAGCATCTTAACTAGCTGTGGTGAGGATGCGGTGTTTCTTGTCCTGGCAGGAAAGGCAGCAAAGCAAGGCGTATTGATGTTGGAGATTAAGCGGGCGATCGCTGCTCTTAAACCCGCTTTGTCTTAATAAAAATTGAGCCTTAATTGCCTCATTAATTGCTAGAAACAAGGGTTACTAGGAAGAATATCTTTAATAGCAGTTGTTATATCTAATCTGGACTTTAATCCAGGAACTTGAGCCTCAGCTGTATACTTAATCAAGTAAAATTAACGCTCAATTATAACTGCTGCTAGTTTAATATGTAACCCTTGTTTTGAGCAATTCAATTTATATTGCACTCCCAAAATTTCGATAAGTTTCTCGGAGCAAAATCGAATGAAAACCATGCGTTCAGTAGTAGCCGGAGCTGTAGGAGCTGGTAAATCTACCTTCGTTCGGACGCTCAGTGAAATTGAAGTTGTAAGCACAGACCGTCCTGCCACCGATGATACACTTCTCTTGA
>DATNQT010000445.1:0-9196 GCA_036703885.1 Candidatus Sericytochromatia bacterium | reverse complement strand
GACAGCTGTGCAAGCGTTCCAAAAGCGTTCTAGTTTAGTTGCCGATGGGATTGTTGGCGATCGCACTTGGTTCGCTCTGAGCAAGATCCCTCACTAGAATTGGCGATGCATAACGCTCTTATCCCACTCATGATGGAGCGTGCGGTAAGAAATTTTATCTCCCGAACTCAGGTGTAATTGAAATGGAGGCAGTGCGTACTGCCTCCATTTTTGCTTAGATATTGAAAGTACTACCTTAGACCGTAACTTGGTATCAACTAGCAATTAACTGAGAAGGCGTCACGCGCCACAACTGTTCGAGTCCAGACGCTGGAATAGTTAAATACAAAACATCCCCAGCACTGAGGCAAGTTTCTAAAACATCCCAGCCATGAAGAGTTTGGCAGTTAGTTTCGATATACAGGGGGACGAAGTCAGCAGCCATTGCTGCCTCTTTAACACGCCGTCCGCAGAAGGGATGGCTGGGTGTAATCATCGTTGCTAAAGCTATCCAAAGCGTATTACCCGTCATCCCATTTCCCAGAATTCGCCCTCCCAAAGCCGCTGCGGCGAAGGCAGGAGTCGCTAATTCTACTGGACACAGCACAGCTTCAAATTCAAAAACCTGTTGTACCATCCGAGAAAACTGTGGATCTTGATTGCGTACGACAACTGGCAACTTGGTTGCAAGGCTTTTAGCGCTCAAAGCAATCTCTAGATTGACAGTATCATCGCTTGTCACAGCTAAGAGCGCTTCGGCTTTCTGAACATTAGCGGCTGTGAGAGTTTCTGAAAAACTCGCATCTCCCTGGATGACAGGGATTCCCATAGAGCGGACAATGTTGAGAAAACGGTTGTTGAGGTCGCCTTCAATTACAACAACCTCATGTCCGTGGCAATGAAGTTGGTTAACAATCTGCATACCAATGCCGCCGAGTCCACAGACAATGTGATGATTTCGCGCTGGCACTCTTGCCGCATCTAAAAACTGTTTGAATCGAGCGCCTAAAACAAAATCATTGAGCAAGGCGTAGAAAATACCAATGACACCCGCTCCTACTAGCATCATCACGGCTGTAAAGACTTTAATGCCGTCAGGTGTATTTTCTACTACTTTTTCTTCTCCACCCGCACCAGTAACCATACCAACTGAAAAATAGAGGGCATCGACAACTGATACGTTCTGGTTAACACAAACATAGGTCAGCGTGGCGCTAAAAATCATCCCCAAGAGGGTGATAGCTACAATCAGTACGGGTTGAGCGTGATTTTGAAAATGTTTCAGGCTAGTCAAGACTTTGAGCAGTTTGCGCAGCCAAGAGCGACGACGGCTGCTAACACTGGGCTTGATACCAACGATTAGGCGATCGCCTACTTCCACCTGTAATTTATGTACTACAGCAGATACTAAATCGACCTTACCCTTGTTAGGCAGGTAGTAAATCAGCATTCGCGATCGCTCATCCCAGAGTTCATTCAATCGCCGTCCGCGCCAGGGATGATTTTCGGTGATAACTTCTTCGTAAATGGGCCAAGTTTGATTAAACAACCGCAGTTGACCGATCGCGGCATTTCCCAGCGCTGCAAAAGCAAATACTGGTGCGGCTAGAGCAGAAACGCTTAGACTAACATGATCGGGAAGTGTTTGATCTAGACGAGCGCCTAAGCTGGTGTTAAACAATCGGTTAATGATACGAATCCGAGGATTGAGAATTCTTGCCTGGGTCAGAATTGCCAGATTCAGAGCATCGTCATTGCTGGCAAGAACTAGGGTATGAGCATCTTCAATCCCCGCACGTATCAGGGTAGAAGCCGCTCGTAAATCTCCAATAACAACATTATCCTCTTCTAATGCAAGAGGTCGGTCACTGATACCAACAACAGCAGCTCCCTGCTGCCCCAGTAATCCAAAAATTTTGTATCCAGTGCCACCCAATCCACAGACAATGATTCGGGGTTTCATCAATCAGCCTTATTAATAGACAGATTACTGCCTTTTAAGATTTAAACCTTTATTTTCATTCAAGGTAGGCAGTAGGACTGTAGCTGAAGACACCACCCTTCGATGAAAACGCTAAATCTACAATCAGCTTCTAGGTAAGCATTTAAGCATCGACTCTAATAGCCTTTCTTTGAAGCGAACAAGCTTAATGTGAGTAAATTGTTTTAACGAATACCTTCTTCCATTGAACCTTCAGCAGCCGTACACCTCTTTTTCTCAAGAGCTTGAGAGCGAATCCTAGAGTCAGTATCATTCGTCGTCTTGGATAAGAAGGGTTAAAAATAGAGATATATAGCGATTTTCCCAAAACAAACCCTGATTAGATATGAACTATCACGTCATTTACGACGGTAACTGCAATCTTTGTGTCACCTTAGTGCAGGCGTTAGAAAACCTCGATAAGGGACAGCTTTTTGATTACATCTCAATGCAGGAAGAAGAAGCTTTGAAAAATTTTGGAGTAACTGCCCAAGATTGCGAGATGGGAATGATCTTAATTGATGCCAAGTTACCAGAGCGTCGGTGGCAAGGCAGCGATGCGGCAGAGGAAATAGGGCGTCTGTTGCCCGTAAGTGATGTGTTTGTCTCGGCTTACCGAGCAGTGCCTGGGTTAAAGTGGGTGGGCGATCGCGTCTATGAGCAAGTTCGCGATAATCGTTATAGTTTATTCGGTAAGCGCTCTAGCACCTATAAATCTGCTTACCCAGTGGGTTGTAGTGCCGCGCAGGATTGCCAGATTTAGAGCCGATTCCCAAAATAAAATGATGTTCGTACTATTCCTCACCAAAAAGGGGAGCAATTGAGCGACTGAAGTCTTTACCATAGCACCAGAGTTTGTAAGAGGACGTTAGCCTAGGTGAGGATGAACAGAGACAGGGGTGTCGAGAAGAAAAAGCACTTTCCTTGCTCCCCCTGCATCTCTTCTCCCTCTTATCCCAAGAGCCTCTGCTTTTTGAAACTGTTATAGCCGTAATTCACATAGGTTAGGACAGTGCCCTTGCGCTCTCGCGCCGGGAAGGAACTCGAAAGAGTACTCAGCACTCAGCACGGGCTACGCATCCTTGAGCTAACAGCACTCAGCACTTTGCTATAAAACGTGGTAGAACTAGGGGTGGCTTGGCTTTCAAGCTGGAAGCGATCGCCGATTTGCTGGCTCGGTCAGCACCCAGAGCTTTTAATTGTAGAATTAATAACTTCCCGCGTAAAATTAATAACTTCCCACGCTTAAGACCAAATAAAACCCCACTACTGAGGGAGACAGTAGCGGTGGAAGCTGGTATAACTTCCTTAAGAAATAGCTCTGGCTCAAAAGTTAGATTTATGACACAAACTAATCAAGCTTTGCGCTTGCAAGTTAACCACTATCGCTCCTATATTGCGATTTCCTCAGATGAAATGGAAGTCGGGTTTTGCACCCCAGAATTTGCAGCAAGAATTGTTGAAACTTTTAATGAGTGCGAGAGACTACATGACGAGAATGAAACCTTAACCAAGGCTTTACAAATGGTTTGTTTAGATTTGATAAGACGATCGGGTGGTAACAGCGCTCACGTTAATAAACTGATCAAACAATACCTGGAAAAAGCTAAACGTCCTGAACACGGAACGCGAGCGATCGCTTTTATGCTTCGTGAAAGGCAAATAGCACTTGACCTGAATACCAGAGACTTTGTTCGCTTCTGCTACTCTTACAAATTGTCTCCTAAAGAACTGAAAGATATATATAGTGGCAAGGACATTGGCGATCATCAGCTTAGATCGCTTTCACGTATTCTAGGGAAATCAGTTGAGGAGTTAACTGAGGTTCGAGATGGTTTCTCGGATAGTGAGCTAAATAGGTTAGCACGAATTCTGGGTACATCAAACGAAGAGTTGGCTCAACTATTTGAAAGCTGAGAAAACTCCTCAAAAAAAGCCTTGATTGATTCGTTACCTAGTCCAGGGTGGCAGAAATTAAAATAAGTAACCAGCCTACAAGCGGTTCGATGCCTTATGCTTAAAGGACTTTTGACTTTCGCGTAGCGGTACTAGGCAGTTAGCGCACTCGGTTACATATAATACATCTCTATCCTCATAGTTCAGGGTTTTAGAACAATGAGCAATCAAACCGAGATAGCTGTATTTCATCCGTACAAACTGCTATAAACCAATTACAAGACTCCCGGAATGAGAACACCAACTTGGTTGTTAAATATCTCCATATCTCTTTGATCTTTTTCTTCAAAGCTGGCTTGGAAGTAGTCAGGAACTGAGGGCCAATCAGTTGCATCATATTCTGGATAATCACCAGATTTCCGCTTGTTGACCAGTTGAGTTACACCCAGTAACTCCCCATCAGAGCCTAAAACTGGCATACACAACAAGCTACAAGTCCGGTAATGTGTTTTCTCGTCGGTCTGGCGGGCGATGTGAGAGCTAGGATGATTGTAGAGATCGAAGGGAATATTCAAGGACTGACCCGATTGAGCCACCATGCCAACAAAACCTTCTCCCATTGGCACTCGTGTTTCCATTAAAGAGCCATCGGCTTGAGGGATTTGCGTCCATAATTCATTCCTTTGAGAATCAACAAGCCAAAGCGTACTGCGATCGGCATTCGTAAGTTTTTTCGCTGCCTGCATCACTTTTTGGAGTAATTCTTCGGGATTTCCACTACCCTGGCTAACGAAGCTGATAGCTTGATACAACGGATCGATCGCTTTTCGTTGCTCTTGAATAGTGCGAATTTCTCGATGGAATGATTGGAAAGCTTGCAAAATCGGTAGCACTGATAGAGTCCGTTGCTTCAACTTATCTGCATCTGTTTGGGTAAAGCCTTTAAGGTCAATTCGTTCTGATAAAGGATTACCAGCTACATAGGAAGAGTCTAATTTGTTGAAGGCTCGGACAATTGCTACTATCTCTCCCTTCTGATTAATGAGGGGGAATAATAGCACATTATGAAGGTTATGGATAGTTAAGGGGTGGATACCTCTATAGATTAAAACGTCGTTAAACTTACTCGGTTGATTGCTAGCTTTTACAGATTTTGAGGCAACAATTTTACTAGCTATGCCTTGACTCGCGGCAATCCGAATTTCTGTAGCGCTAGTCTCTCCTTCTTCTACAACCAACGACCAAAATCCAGTTTCCTCTGCATCCAAAAGGAAAATAGTGGTGTGTTCGGCTTCTAATAAATTACTAATTGATAGTTTAATAAAACTCATCAAATAGTAAAGAGCATTGTAGAGTGCTTCATCACTTTGATCGGCTACGGCATTACTCAGTACAGCTAGAGCGTTATATATCGCTTCTTTGGGTTCAATTTGTGCTAGCTGCTTGAGTGTTTCATGGGTCTTGACAAACTGGAGGACTACCCCAACTCGCTCGTTGAAGACTTGCATGGACTGGCGATCATTTTTGTCAAAGCTAGCCTTAAAAAATTCAGGAACCGCAGGCCAGTCATCTTTGTTATATTCACCAAAATCACCAGGCTTGCGTTTGTTGACGAGTTGAGTTACCCCCAGTAACTCGCCATCAGGACTCACCACAGGCATACACAGTAAGCTACAAGTGCGGTAACGGGTTTGCTCGTCGGTTTTTTTTGCATTTTCAGCGAGCGGGTGTTGGTACAAGTCGAACGGGATGATCATAGGTTCGCGGGTTTGAGCCACTTGACCCACGAAGCCAACCCCAACCCCTAGCCGTACTTCCCCCTTGCCAGGAAGTTCCGTCCATAGGTCACCCCGGTCATTATCTACTAACCAGAGGGTGCTGCGATCAGCGCTCATCAGTTTCTTAGCGGTATTCATCACGCGCTGAAGAATCGCTTTGGTATCCAAATTGATTTGGTCGAGAGAGCGTGTTGCTTCTGCGAGTGCTGCGGTTGCTCGCAGTTTCTTAGTAGCTTTGTAACAAGACTGGCAGCTTTCTAGAATGCGTCGGATGGGAACGACACATCTAGCCAATCGTTCTAAGTCTAGTTTTGTAAAGCCCCGGTGCTGAATTTCTGGGTGAGAGTCATCTTCTAAATTTTCCCGTGGCTGCAATTTGTTGAGTAACTGAATAACAGCGACGACTTCCTTGTCATCATCTAAAATCGGTAGGGCTAGGATATTTTCGGTACGGTAGTTATATTTCTTGTCAGTTTCCTTGACTAAGGTAGAACGCGGATCGTCGTATACATTGTCAGGGATATGGATAACTTTTTTACTCTTGGCAACCTCACCAGCAATTCCTTCTCCAACTCGCACCTGAATATCGAGGAATTCACCCTCTTCATTTTCAGCAACCAGCGACCAGAGTTCTGTCTTTTCGTCATTCAGTAAAAAGATGGTGGCGCGGTCTGCACCGAGTAATTCTCCGACTTTTGAGGTAACGTCCCGCAGTACTTCATAGAGAGCCTGAGCAGACCGTTGCTCCTCAGCTTCGTTGTCTACTTTAGATAATATGTCTACTTGAGAGACTAGAAGTTTTCGTTCTAATTCAGCAAGTGTTTTGAGAAATTCAGCATCGCTGGGGGCAAGTTCAGCCTGTATGGTTCTTAAGGCGTTATCAACCCAAGCCTGGTTAAATACAGATTCATAAATCCGATTGTGAACCCTTAACTTACCCTGTTGCTTGACGACTAAACCTGAGAGCCTCAGCTCTTTCTCTTCTGAACCGTCATTTGAGGCGACAACCTCCTGTTGTAAGATTCGTCTATATAGCTTTAAGAGCTTTACACTGCGTTGCTTACGCTTGAGAAAGCGATCGCGTATTGTCCGTAAATGCTCTAGTTCCGGAAGGTTCTCCCAATCTTCTATTAGCTTCTTGCGTACCAATTTTTCGATCCATTCAGCTTCCTCACCATTTGGAGGCGAATCTTCAGAATCGACGATCAGTTTACATAGCTTCTGGGTGAGGAATGGTTCCCCTCCTGTCCACTGCAACACTAATGCTATTAATTTTTTATAGTTTTGAGTTTTGTCTTTTAAGCGCTTGGCAATCAGTACTCCGTTATCGACTCCTTCACGTTGATGCAAGGATGCAGACGAGTTGATGATCATGGCGTTGTTTAGCGTAGATGGCAAGGAGCGCACGCACCTCTGCCTAAGACAGCATCGGTGTTCTTATAAGGGATGTTCGATCAGTGTAAGCGATAAGCACGGGCGGTGTGGCAACGCTTGAATCACTCGCATTAAGAAGTGTAAAGTGCTGCTTCTAGACTGCACTCGTTGTCAACTTGCCGTTGGGAGTGCAGTTGATAACAAGATGTGAGTCAAACTCGTTCAAACCGAGACTTTAAATATATAGACTGAGTTTAATGATTCTCCCCACCTCGATCAACCTTTAGCGATCGCTTTTCTTACTACCCTAGTCTAAACTCTGATCACAACTAATTAGATATAGATGCTAGCGGATGACAACAAAGACACCATGAACTGCCTACACAACAAGGGATAAAAATCTCTCTAATCCCTACCCCCACTCCCTATTTTCAAGTGAGCTTCAAAATATACCAAGGACTTCGCGGCAAAAGTGCTTGAGCTTTTCTTCCACTTCAGTAGCTGGCCCAGACTCACCAACAAACTCCCAGCGATCGACAGTTGACAGCCGCCAGCGTTTCCCGCGATAGTCAAATCCTTCTAGTTGAATACCAATCACCCGTCGGCTCGTGGTTAAGGAGTCTTCATAAAAACGAATTTGAACCAGAATGCTTCGACTCTGGAACTTTCTACTCCAACCTGGTAAGTGAAAGCCGATATCAATTGAATCGGGATCGACTAACTCTATAGTGTCGGGATCGTTCTGCCAAGGTTTCAAATCGGCTTTGGCATCTGGAAATTCAGACTTAAATAAATTCACGACGGCAGCAATCTTGCTGGCAACTTCAAGGCTTCTTGCCTGTTCAGCTGCATTCACTCAAAGTACTCCTTTATGAGGCTAATGGACTTGGAATGAATTATAAAGGCAGTTTTCAATTACGAACTCCCTCTATGGCTTGCTCTTGCATCCCAGTGAGCGGTAAGCTCAAACCACGATAAACGGTGCAGGAAATAAAAGTGGTTATAAGTGAACAATCAATAGAAGTTGGGTCGTTGAAGTGGTTTTATCGGGAAGCAAAGCCAATTGGCGAAAGTGATAAGCTGCCAGTGCTGCTGCTTCACGGTTTGCCGTCCCAAAGTTATTGCTGGTCTGAAATTATGCCAGATTTGACCGAGAGAGGGTTTAGAGCGATCGCTCCCGATTGGATTGGTTCTGGCTTCTCCGCTAAACCCGACCCGCGAGAATTCGCTTATACACCCGATGCGTTCATTGAAGCCTTGGGCGATTTTCTCAAAACACTAGAAATTGAGCGATTTTATTTAGTAGTTCAGGGATTTCTCGGTTCAGTTGGGCTTCAGTATGCCTTACGTCATCCAGAACAAATTGAACGCCTAGCCATTCTCAATACACCCATCTCATCAGCGGCTAAATTGCCCTGGAAGATGCAGCAATGGGGTATACCTTTAGTCGGAGATATGTTGACCCAAGACCCGCTCTTAGTTGATCGTACCTTGGAGGCAGGTTGCCGTTATCAGATTGAAGACAAGTATTTAGATGTTTACCGTAGACCCTTCCTCAAAAGTTCTGATGTAGGGCGAAGTCTTCTGGCAACTGCCAAGAATATGCAGATGAAGCAATCAATGGCGGAGATTGAATCAGGTTTTGCCAACTGGGAACAACCAACCTTAATTTTTTGGGGGATGAAAGACCCTTGGCTTCCCTTTACTCAAGCACAGCAGTTTGCTAATGCACTGAAGAATAGCGAACTTGTAAAGCTGGAAGAAGGCGGGCATTACCCTCAAGAGCATTGGTCGGGGAAGCTAAGTGAGGTACTTCTGCCGTTTCTGCGACGACAAGCTTTGTGAGTTTCTAACCTGAAAATAGGGAGTGGGGATTAGGGAATAGGGAGTGGGGAAAGATATTTTCATTCCTTTGTTGTGTAAAGTTTATGGCGTCTCTGACCCCACGAAGGACGGATTTTAATCGCGTAAATCCCACGTTGGTAGTAAACGCGACGAACAAATTTAAGGTATATTGCTGAACAAAACTCAGTAAATTTTCTGATTTGTTGGTTAGTTACGACACATATGGTTATGAGAAGTTATCGCTCTGTTCTAGCTTTGATTCTGGCAATGGTGACAACATTTTTGGTTAGCTGTGGTAGCCCAAAAGTAGCCAAGGCTCCTACTTATACGGCTGAACAAATTA
>DATNQT010000444.1:0-4552 GCA_036703885.1 Candidatus Sericytochromatia bacterium | reverse complement strand
TAGGATTTCAATTAGTAAATATTTTGGTTCAACAACTCCGTGGACAGATTGAAGTCAACCAAAGCCAAAATACAGAATTTAAACTTCGCTTCAGTTCTCCCCTCAATGCTGCATGAAACCTCTCATCCGTAACCTCAACCGTCGGTATTGGTTCAGGCTGTTCCTATCTTTAGTTTGCACAGCTTTGGTTTTCCTGTCTGCTCCAATAGTGGAATCAGCTCATAAAAGCCGAGGATTCCCGCCGCCTGCTCCTGCCGAGGATGACTCCAATTTTGGGTCTGGGATACAGCGGACGATGACCCTGTTGGCAACAAGCACTCCAGAACACCGTCATCCGGTGCGGATTCTTTTCTACGGTCAATCCATTACGAAGCAGAAGTGGTGGCTTGATGTGGTAAATGATTTGAAGAAACGCTTTCCCAATGCAGATTTGAGGATTGAGAATCGAGCGATTGGAGGATTTGCCGCTTCTCTATTAAGGCGTCCTGCCGAACACGACCTTTACCCCTTCTATCCCGACCTGATGATTTTCCACGTCTATGGGGGAGATGAGGACTATGAGTCTATTATCGCCAACGTGCGACAGCGCACCACGAGCGAAATTGCTTTTCACTCCGACCACATCACTTGGCTACCTACAGGCACAAACACTGACACTCCAGAAAAGCTCAGAGCCTACGAGTGGCATAACTACCACTCTATTGATTGGTTACGCAAAATTGCTGATAAATATGGCTGCGAATTGATCGAGATTCGCCATGCCTGGAGGCAATATCTGAAGGATAACCATTTACAGCCAAGAGATTTGCTAGCTGATGAGGTTCACCTCAACGACCAAGGTAATTTCCTACTAGCGAGTTTTGTTAAGCCACATTTGCGTTACAACCCACAGTTTCCCAACGACTTGTGGAAGGACTTGGTACGAACCTACAACGTGGGAACAGACGTGCAGTGGAAAGATGGGAAGCTGGTTCTGGAGTTTGAGGGAAATCGCATTGATGCGATCGCTGCCCAATCTGCCAATGGTAACTCGGCTGCTGCACGAATTTTAATTGATGGCAAGAAACCCTCGGAATTTCCCGAACTTTACGCCATCACACGACCCAATGATGCTGTAGGCGTCGATCAGCCAGCTATTATCCAAGTGTCTTGGGAGAAGCCGCTGATTGTAGAAGACTGGACGGCGCGGATTACTGAAATTAACAACGACGCGAGCAAGTTTAAGTTTGAAGTCTTTGGATCTAAGACGGGAAAGGACGGAAGTGGCGAAAGCGATCAAAAGTTTGTGTCTAATTCGGGTCGTGTTGTCATCGAACCCAGAGACTGGTGGTTAAAAAATGCCTTTGACTACTCTCGTAAGCTGACGCCGAGAGGTTTTCAGATCGAATGGCAAGTTAAACAAATGTTCGTTGATGAATACGTTGCACCAAAAATTGAAGACTCGACGCGGGAGTACTTCACGACGCTGGCGCAAAATCTGAGTAATTCTAAACACACCCTAGAAATCATTCCACAGAATAACGCAACTGTACCAATTCAATACCTCCGTGCCTACAGACCCCCACTCCTGAAAAAACTAGCAGGAGGGCAAGGAGAATAGATTCTTTCATTTACATATCGATGTTCATAGGAGTCTACGCCATTAAGACTGAACTTATTCTTCTTTCTCATCCTCAGAGGGCCATAGCAGGCGTAATGCCATGAAGGCGAAACCAATTGCCGCGATCGCTTTTAGTATTCGCTCAGGCAATAGTTGAGCAACTCCTTCCCCCGCTAGTACTCCAATTAGGCTAGCCAACAGTAGTGCCGTCACTGAACCAAAAAATACAGCACGGGGCGACTTGAGACTGCCACCCAAAGCGATCGCGGCAAGTTGGCTCTTGTCTCCAAGTTCTGCCAAAAACACCGTTATGAAACTCAGTCCGAGAAGTTGCCAGTCCATAAGTCGTTGTTAGTTATTGAAGGAGTGAGGAGTAGGGGTGGTGCCCCCGTGTCCGCCCTCTTAGTAGGGGGAAGAGAAATTTTCACTGTTTGTTGTGGGCAATCACCCATGAGGGTTTAACTTGACTTGCCCTTTTGAGCCAAGGAGTTAGCCCAACTGCACGACATCCCAAAGCAGCATGACCGAAATGAAGAGTAAAAGCGCTCCTGCTGCGGTTTCCAAAGTTTTAGGAGAAAGCCGATTTGCCAACCAGCGACCGAGCAGCACGCCTAGCAAGCTTGTTGCAATCAGTGCCGCCGCTGCACCCGCAAAAACAACCCACGGAGACTGAGATTGGGCGCTAATGAGCAGGGTGGCTAGCTGGGTTTTGTCTCCCATCTCTGCCAGAAAAATTGTCAAGAAAGTCGAGCTAAAAATGCGCCTAACCGCCCGTTTGCGTTCCTTAACGGTTTGAGGTTGCTGGGAATGAGTGACAAGCGAACTTGCCATTAGCTTATTTGTAAGGTCAGACTCAGTATGGGCAGTTTCATTTCTGAGCGCAGGCTTGACTAACGTCAGGGGAGCTGATAGGACAAGAGGCCGAGAGGAGAGTTTCACAGGCAGCTTGAGATAGATGTTAAATGGCTTTCATATTCTTCTCATCTTCGCAAAACTTTATAGAAATGTAAATTATTTCTGCTTGTATATGGCTCTACTGTTACATGACTTAACACTTCGCTACTAATAACACCCAATCAAATACCCACCTCTTGGTCAAAGCGAAGTATTTCCAGACTGCGATCGCCATAAACCCCCTCAATCTGCTGGCGACAGCAGTCAAGGGCAAAGTCGTTTAACTCTTCTGGTTCTACCCCAAACATTTCCTGAAAGACATCCGCTTCGACGCGGCAGAAGCGGGGACGATCATCGTAAATGCGGCATTCACGGGTAAGGCGATCAAAATTTACACACCATCCCCCCTCCCCTACTAAACTCAGATAAAGCTCTAGCTCTTCTGGGGAAAGATACTCCTCCAAGTCTGGGCGATCGGCAGGGTCAAGATGACAGCACGCACCACATTGCTTTACACAACGCCAAGTTGCCATGAGTTTCAATAAAAGCTAAAAGTTCACGGAATATCCAGCTTAACGAGTTTTCGCCTCTAGCCGATCGCCCATCAGGTTTTATGGACTTTTATATACTTTTGTAAATTTAATTAAAAACTCTGCGTCATAAACCAGTAAAATCTAATCAATAATTTTTATTTGAGTTTCACGATCAAATTTGTTAGGTCAATTCCGGAGGACAAATGGATTTAAGCTTTTTGGGTAATATCAACTGGGAAGTAGTTGCTCAACTGACCATGCTAGCGGCAGTCGTGCTTTCTGGCCCCATCGTCATTTTTGCTTTAGCGGCTCTCAAAGGCGACCTCTAACTTGAGAGTGCTGAGTGCTGAGTTTAAGAAAGGGCGAGTCAATATAACAGGACTTACGCACGGACACTACATATTGTAGGGGCGCACGGTTGTGCGTCCCTACGTTGAAATTACAGTTTAATTAGGAATACCTAAATCTTCCATTACCCTCTTACCCCATCCTCTAAAGCGCGAGTTGCTGCTTTAATCAATTGATAAAAGTGAGGTTGAGTGACATCGACCTTTTGAGCCTCTTCTCTTTTAACTCCCAAAAGCCCAGTTCGTTGACCTTTCTGAATTGCTAAGACTTTTCCTTCAGGATTTCTAATTCTTAATTCGTTCAAGGATTCATCGAGGCTACAAGTGTAGCGGCGTTCCTTGTGATAAAACTCAGCTTTCTTGGGTGGAGAAGCGGAAGAGACAGGAGAGATGGGAGATGCAGGTAAGCGAATGCCGACTAACTCCAACTCAATAGCCGTGTTGCCATTCCAGGTATTTTCTCTAAGTTTGTAAGCAATATCCACTCGTGACGGTAGGGGAAAAAATTCGCCCCAACGCCAAGCAACCGCCGTGATTTTCAGAGGCGGGTTGTCCTGACTGAGGGTAAGTTTGAGGTGTCCCTTACCGACGATTTTTTGCTCGACTACTTTAACATTCGCCGTCCAGAAGACGGGGTCAGGGTTGCCGATACCGCAGGGGTGGAGAACGTCAATTTGTCGATAGAGGTTGGAACTTAACTGAGTTAAGTCAGCTTGAGCATCAATTGCAATCAGGGGCTTGAGGTGTTCGGGTTGCAAACACTGATGGGCAAAGCGACTGAGAGATTTTTGAAACGCCTCCAAGTTCTCGGCAGGTAAGGAAAAGCCCCCAGCGGCTTTGTGTCCGCCAAATTTTCCTAATAATTCCTTACAAAACTGCAACGCATCGAAGACATTAAATTCCGGAATTCCTCGCGCTGAACCCCGGATGTGTTTTTGGTCTTCTTCATAAGTGCCGATAAATACAGGGACGCCATAGCGTTCCACCAGTCGGGAGGCGACGATGCCAATAACGCCATGATGCCAATCGGGTTGAACGATTACCAATACACGCTGTTGTTGTAAATCCAGGTTATTTTGCTCGATAAACGCGATCGCCTCTTTTTCAATTTGCTCGCAGAGTTGCTGACGCTTCTGGTTAATTTGTTCGCACTGCATCGCCCGTTCCAGCGCTACCCC
>DATNQT010000443.1:0-4379 GCA_036703885.1 Candidatus Sericytochromatia bacterium | reverse complement strand
TAGGTTTAAAACCTTTATGGTCTTTTGTAGAAGGGGAACAGAACGAATTGCCTCTGCTTCTGTATCCACAGGACTATTCAATACATTTAGAGTCTCTAACTCTCCTATTTTTGCTCCCGCCTCTGTTACTAGACCAGACGTAACATTTTTCTTCTTAAATCGAAGCCTTCCTTGTGCTTCATAGGTAGGCTTTTTCAAAAAGGCCACCATAGTTGCAAGTAGGACAATAAGTACAAAGACACTCGTAGCTGGTAGCCAGCGCCGTCTTAGAATAAGCCAGTACTTTTTAAAATCTATGTCTTCCACGTACTGTTTAGATTCCATAAAAGACTCATGTAATAGAGTGTTGTCGTGACGGGTTCGTTGAAAGCTGAATCGTTGCCTGATTAGTGTCAGTAGTGGTATTGGAGAGTGTTGCGTACAAATTTAAGGTTTTGGCAGTAATATCGTCCCAGTTATAAAATGCCTGTACGTGGTTTCGTGCACTCTTCGCCATTACCGCTAATTCCTGAGGATGATGGATTGCCCAATCAAGACACCCGACACAGGAGTCTAAGTCTCCAACTGGAAAGAGTATACCTCGTTCTTTAGATATCAGTTGCTTATGCACTGGAATATCGCTGGCAAGTACAGGTACTCCCTCCTGCATTGCCTCCAGCATCGCTAGTGGTAATCCCTCTAACTGCGAAGGGAGTACAGATAATCCGGCGCCTCGGATAATTTCTGCTAGACGATCGCCTTTGAGTTCACCCGTAAATATTACGTTTTTACTTTTTTCTCCCATCTTGACTAGCTGGGAGGTGTACTCTCCAGTATCACTGGTTCCCCCAACCAAGACTAGTTTCCAGTCGGATGCCTGAAGAGATTGAAAAGCTTTAATCAGTAAATCGGGGCACTTTTCGGGCACAAGTCTTCCCAAGAATAGAATGTAGCGCCCTTGCTTCAAGTCTAGTGAGCTGCCATAAGAAAAGTTAGGATCTGACTCTCCAAGGTTCGATGGAGCATTGGGTATGTAGATTGTCTCTCTGCCATAGGTTTCCTTAAAGTAGGAACGCAGTTCTTCTGAGACAACTATTATTTGATCGGCAAAGCGTACAGCAGCACGCTCACCGAGACGCAGCAGATAACTGGAAGCTTTGTTCCATTTAGCACGTTGCCAATCTAAACCATGACAGGTGACAACAACTTTTGCAGTGGAGGCAATTCTTGGTAGCCAGCTAAAGAGAGCTGGACCGAGCGCATGAAAGTGGATGATATCATAACGTGTCCCACTGGAGGCGATCGCTCCCAATGCCGAACTCAGCAGAGCGTCCATTCCTTTTAATAAATCGAAACAGGGTAGAGAGACGACTTGAACACCCTGAAAATCATATTGATGTAGTGAAATATCGCCCGTGTAGGAAGAACGAGCAAATAGATCTACAGAGTGACCGTGTTCAACAATGCGAGGGTAAATTTCTTCACAGTGGTGTTCGATACCACCTTGTTTTGCGGGTAAGCCTTTTGAACCAATAACAGCAATTTTCATAGTGATGCACTATTTGTAATAGTAGTAGGACGGGTCTGGGTATTAGATAGTGAGTTTTGCTGCTGCCAGCGAACCCACATATCGCTGTAAACAGAACCCACAACACTCTGGGCGCTGTAAGGTTCTGCCGCCTGAACGCAGGCTTTGATTGGATAATCGTCCGGTTGCAGCAATACCTGACGCAGAGCATCTGCAATTGCCTCTGGCGATCGCTCTTGGCAAACAACTCCACTTTTAGCAGAAAGCAAGTTGGGAGTTTCACCACACCGAGTTGTCACTATTGGAGTCCCGCAAGCAAGCGCTTCTAGAACGACTACAGGTAAGCCTTCGTAGGCACTAGTCAGTACGAATACACTGACTACACGTAGCAACTGTGCCAGTTCATCTGGTGCGATCGCTCCCAGCATCGTCACCTGTTTGGACAGTCCCAAAAAGCCAATCTTCTCCTTGATTTCATCCCTTAAATCTCCATCGCCAGCTATGATTAGATGCGCCTTGGGATCATTCAGAGCGGCGAAGGAATATAGCAGCAAGGCAGGGTCTTTTTGAGCATGGAGGCGACCAGCAAATAGAATGAAACGTGTATCCGCTGCTAAACCCATCTGCTGTGCAAGGAGACGCCTCCCCTGCTCGCGTTTGTCTAAAGTTAATGGGTAGAAAATTTCGTTATCAACTGTATTTTTGATGTAGGAAATGCGCTCTGCTATCTTCGGGTAACGCTCTCGGTAATGCTGTAGGGATTCGGTGTTACACGATAAGATTTGGGCAAACTGACCAACCAGCAGGCGTTCGAGAGCTAAATATGCTGTTGGGAAACGTTGCCAAAGAATCGCATCTTTATTGCCTGCCGAATCAATCTGCTTCTGAATATCATTGTGAACAAAAAGAGTCTTCTCTCCAGACCAGTTAAGAGTTGCTAAAGTCGGCTCAAGCCTGTGAAAATGCATAAAATCAGAGGCAATGCGACGCCCAAAAAGAGCTGTAGTATACTTGACGCTAGTAGGTATTAAGTTTCGCGTGTTATCATTACGTAAAGTAAACAATGGCATAAAGCGAATGGCTTTTCCCGCCAGCTCGGTATCTCGCCATACACCGAGAGGGTTATTAGGTTCGCTTTCAGTTCCTACTAACCGTACCTCAAATTCATTAGGAGAGTATTTTACAAAGGAGCGGATCACTGTCTGAATCCCACCAATACTAGTCTGCCAAGGGTTGAACTGGTAAAAGATGGTCAAAATCGGTTTACGCATGCCTATCATACCGATATATGGGAAGGTGATGATGCTTATTCAGAGCTTTGCTAAATAGAGGAATGTAATGTCTTACTTGTCAAGGAGGCATCCATTTGACCTAGCAAAAAGTTGATACAGCAAACAACGCCACTGTGGCGTTAACTAAATTACATTCTCAGGCATTGCATCGTATAAAGGATGAAATGCTCCTTAAGGTGAATCTCCTCAAACCAGTAATAACGGTCACTTTGGTGGCAGCCAAACAAACTAGGTTGGCGAACAACGCCCTTTTGAGATCCTTAGATTTGAATAAACTCTGGTGAATGTAATTTTCAAGGGTTGAGGATCAGATTAGGGGTGAATCCTGGATAAGTAAAGTGCTTTTACAGAAAATTTACTAGATCTTCATAGAAACTTTATATAGAAATGTATTTTGGAGCAGAGGATTTCACGGCTCTATATAAAGCTATAAAACTAAAATAATTTTTATAAAGTATAGAGGTGTTTAGGGATACCTAGAAAATTTGCATAACCAGTAGAGCCAACGAGAACATAAGGATAGTTGTTATTCATCAAGGGAAAGAGCAGCTTTCCCCTAAAATCTCAAAGAGTTCAACCAGCTAAGGTAAGAATCTCAGATTTGTTCTTGAGACGTGTCAATTTCTCCAGCTGAGTTGCGTTCTTTGAGCTTTAAGAGAATTTCGGCATGAACCTCGCGGGTGATGGGATAGAAGTAGGCAAGAATCAACCCGAAAATTAAGGCAAGTGTGGGTAGCGGACCGATCGCAATGCGGATAGCTAAGAGTGCAGAGGCAGGTTGAACGGGTGCTGGTTGTCCTGGAACTGTTTCGACAAAACCCGACCACTCCAAACTCTGTCCTACTAAAAACAATCCCACCGCCAAACCAACCTTTTGCAGTAGCACCATGAAACCATAAAAGATGCCTTCCCGACGCTGACCTGTTTTCAGTTCGTCGAGTTCGATCACGTCTGGGATCATTGACCAAGGAACAAGGTAAGCCGTGGAAACGCCAACTCCTGCGAGAACTGCTAAGAAGTACATCAAGCCGACTTGACTCGGTTGCAGGAAAAATAAACCCGCTTGAGCGATAATCCACACAATCATGCCCATGAAGTAAACGACTTTTTTGCCGACTCGCGCACTAACAGCACTCCAGACAAATAGCATGATGAGGGCAGTGCCTTGAACAGCGATCGCTACTAGGGGAAACTCGGCGGCGGGTAAGTTCATCCAGTTGACAACGAAGTAAGGAAGGATGGAAGCTGTGACTTGAACTCCTAGCCAGGAAAAAAGATAAATACCGACAACATATAAAAAAGGTTGGTTGCTGAAGGCAATTTGCAACTGTTGGGGGATGGGGATGTGTTCTGGTTCCTCAGTTTCAAGCCGCCGTGCTTCAGAGGCGAGGACACGAGATCGCACTCCCCAAACACACCAAAATAACGGTAAGACAGAGAGAACTGTACAAACACCTGCTAAAACTAAATACTGTTGAGTTACAGGAATTTTCAACTGGGCGAAGATCAGTTGAGCCAGAATCAACGATAAAATGCTGCCACCGATGGAGAAGGAAAAGCGAAAGCTGTTGAGGCTGGTG
>DATNQT010000442.1:0-7798 GCA_036703885.1 Candidatus Sericytochromatia bacterium | reverse complement strand
ACTCTTCCCCGATTCAGGGAGCTGCCCTGAAATCATCTACATTGAAATATCACAGGCTATTGATGGAAGCTTTTTGCCCTTTGACAAGTTGATAAAGAACTTTTGGTAATATGGGCAAAAGTTAGTCAGCCTGCAATTATACTCAGCTGCCTCACCTGAACGATAAAATGTCCAACTTCAAATAACGGTGGAGGAATTATGGAATCCAACTTGCCACAATCTGAATACGCCGGTAGCAGTGCCCAAGGAACTGTTGCGGCTGAACCTCAAGACATTAAAGTAAACGTTGACCAGCCTGGTGCAATAACGAAACTCCCTTCCCCAAACTCAACCACAGACCAAGCATGGCAGGAGTGGGTACAACCTGTTTCTGAATTTTTATCAAAACTGCCCGATTATGTAGGTGGCTTTTTCTCAAGTTATCAAAAACCGCTGATCACCCTTGCGTTGATTCTGTCAGGCGTTATCACGGTTAAAGTAACCTTGGCGGTACTGGATGCCATTAATGACATTCCTTTACTATCACCTGTGTTTGAACTAGTAGGGATTGGGTACACGGCTTGGTTTGTTTACCGCTACCTACTGAAAGTAGAAACGCGCAAAGAGCTAGCATCGGAGTTTGACGCGCTTAAAGGACAAGTAGTAGGCAAAGACTAATTTAATAGCTAAGGACAAAGTTTACTCTAAAAAACTGTGCCGATTAGCTGGCACTGACCGACTGAGGTAATTAGTTATTGAGTAGGTCAGTGCTTTTTCGTGACTTCTATAGGACTTACGCACTCAGTACAAAATTGCGTCATTCTAAGCGATAGCGAAGAATCTCAAACCCTTGTCCTAGCGTTACGGTGCGTAAGTCCTATTCTAGTGAAGCCTCCTTTAAAGAAAACATTTCAATTTCTCAGCAGCCGCAAGCCACTCAGCGTCACGATAACTGTAGAGCCTTCATGTCCAATTACACCCAGAGGCATGGTGATACTACCAAGAAAGTTAGCGATTAATAATAAAACAATGAAACTTAGAGCAAAGATGATGTTTTGTTTGACAATGCTCTGAGAACGTCGTCCCAAGATAATCGCTTGTTCTAGTTTTTCCAAGCGGTCTGCCATTAAAACAATATCAGCCGTCTCTAGGGCAACGTCGCTGCCTGCCACTCCCATCGCGATGCCTACCGATGCCTGGGCGAGTGCGGGGGCGTCATTGATGCCATCTCCCACCATTGCTACAGTTTGATACTGCCGGTGTAAATGTCGAATCGCGTTCACTTTATCTTCGGGCAAGAGTTCGGCATACACTTGGTCAACACCTAGTTGTTGAGCAATACTTTGGGCTGTACGCTCGTTGTCACCAGTCAGCATCACAATCTGTTCAATACCTAAGTGTTTCAATCGCTTAATGGCTGTCGCAGCAGTGGGGCGGGGAGTATCTGCGATCGCAATTATTCCCAGTACTTCTCCAGCAAAATTAACCCAGACGACAGTTTTTCCTTCTGCTTCTAATTGTTGTGAGTGAGTGCTGAGTACCGGATCAATTGAAGAGGAAGGGTTTTGTTGAGAGGTTATCTTTTTTGGGATAGGGTTATTTTCTAAACCCATCCCTACAAGAAATTTCTGCTCCTCTACAAAAGCGGCTTTACCTACCAAAACCCGTTGTCCCTCAACTTCGCCGCTGATACCTTGACCGATTTCGGCTTTGACGTTGGTTACTGGTGGTAATTTAAGTTGTTGCTGTTGAGCAGCTTGTGCGATCGCTTGCCCGATAGGATGTTCTGAGTAAGCTTCTATTGCAGCGGTGATTTGCAACACTCGGCTTTCCAAATGCCCTGCTGCTGGGATGATTTGAACAACTTGTAGTTTGCCAGTGGTAAGAGTGCCAGTTTTGTCAAAAGCGATCGCTCTGACTTTGCCCATCATCTCCAACTGAGCGCCACTCTTGAACAAAATCCCTTGCCGCGCCCCATTGGCAATTCCCGATAGTAACGTCGGCATAATCGCCGCCATTAACGCACAAGGAGAGGCTACTACCAAAAAAATCAGCGCCCGATAAATCGTTGTTTCCCAATCCCAACCTAGTAGGAACGGTGGCAGAGTCCCCAGCAAGATTCCAATTACAACAATTACCAGTGCATAACCCCGCTCAAAGCGTTCTATAAATAGTTGAGATGGGGGAGCTTCAGTTTGCGCTTGCTGCACCAACTGAATCACCCGTTGAATCAGGCTACTTTCTGGAGGTTGATGTACTCTAAGCTTTAATGCACCATTACCGTTAATCGTGCCAGCAAAGACTTCATCCCCTATAGTCTTCTCTACAGGTAAAGACTCCCCGGTGATGGATGCCTCATTCAGGGAGCTGTAGCCTTCTAAAATGATCGCGTCTGTAGGAATCAGCTCTCCTGGCTTGACTAATACCTCGTCGCCTACTTGAAGTTTTGCGATCGCGATCGTCTGTTCACTACCGTGGCGCAATAATCTGGCAGTATCGGACGTAACCGCCATCAAGCTGCGAATGTCGCGTTCTGTTCGCTGCATGGCATACCCTTCCAGTGCGCCACTGATTGCAAAGATGAGGATGAGAATTGCTCCATCAACAATCAGGTAATATTCATGACGCCACAATCCTAAAGATGCAGCTCCCAGTGCTGCCACAATCATCAGCAAGTCAACATCGAGTTGTTTTTCTTCAAAGAGAGTGGTTAATCCCTCACGAGTGCTTTCATAGCCACCGATGACATAGGCAGCGGGAAGGATGAGCAAGCCTAGTCCCACCCAGTTGAGGTGGAGTGCCAGCCAACCCAGGAACACAAGAATTCCACAAATAGCAGCGGCTAAAGCATCTGGATGGTCTTTTACCAGTTGGGTAAAGCTAGGAGTAGAAAGGGAACGTTGAGTCATCGGGGTAGCAAGTCCAATCTGACGACTTCTTCATCCTAAACCTTGACCTTTAGTCAGGTACTTTATTTGCTAATCCTCACCTTCTTCAAAATTTATGCGCTCATAAATATCACTAAAACTAATTTGAAACTCGATTGAATTTAATTCTAAAACTGCTTCTTCGGATTCATGCTCAGTTAACAACCATTTTCCATCAAGGGTTTTAGTATGTTGCATGACATGATATCTCGTTTGGTCAATCAAGATATATTCTTTAAACTCAGGGATTGAGCGATAGTAGAGAAACTTATCGCCTTGATCGTAGTTTTTAGTCGATTTGGATAATACTTCAACTATTAGCAACGGATTCATCACAGTAGTCGTACCCGTTCCCGTATAGAGGGGTTCTCCCTGAATTACCATTACATCGGGATAAGTATACTGGCGATAACGAGGTATCCATAAACGTACATCACCGATATAAATATCGTAACTTTGCCCTCTTAAAGAAAACTTCAAGTTTGCCGCAAAGTTAAGTGCTATTTTATTGTGATTCGTTGTTCCTCCTGTCATAGGAACGATTTCTCCATCTCGGTATTCACTTTTATAGTCAGCCGCCTCCTCTAGTTCTAAATATTCTTCAGGTGTGTAGTAATCTCTGGCTGTTTGTACTTGCATATAAATATATGATTTATTGCTCTACTTCTTTCCCCTAAAAAGATTAGGGAAATCGAACCTAATATTAATATCGCAAAATGGTCAAAAAATAGTGCGATCGCCGTACTAAGGGTTTCCCCCAATGACACGCGATCGCACTACTGATTTAAGTTAAACTGCCAAATCCTGACGCGGATTAAAATTCTCAATCTGCCGTAGCTTTTCATACAGTTCTCGTGCTTGCGGACTGGGGTCTGTTGGCACAACAATTTGAATTTCAACTAATTGATCGCCGCGAATGCCCCTAGCATTTGGATAACCTTTACCCGCAAGACGCAGTCGTTGACCCGACCTCACACCACTAGGAACATTCATTTTCACTCTGCCATCAAGAGTCGGCACTTGTACGGGTCCTCCCAACACCGCTTCACTCGGTGTCACTGGAACTTGACAGAAAACGTCTGACCCTTCCAGCTTAAAAAATGGATGAGGTGCCACTGTGATTTTTAAATATAAATTTCCCCCATCAATGCCTTGACCTTTTAAACGCACCCGTTGACCCGTAACCATCCCCCCAGGCATATCAATTTCCAAGGAACGTCCGTCTTCCAAGCGAATTCGTTCTCGCCCTCCTACATACGCTTTTTCTAAAGGTAGCGTCAGTCGAGCTTCGATATCTTTGGGGTTGAGGCGGGAATTAACAGTGGTGTAAGTTTTTGTAGTCCCCGGTCGAAAAGCATCAGAGGTGTTGACCCTCGCGCCGGGACGGTCGGAAGCATTTGTAGTCGCCCTTGCTGAGGAAGGACGGTTCAGTAGTTGATCGACAAAGCTGTTAAAGTCCCCAAATTGAGTGTAATCAGCTTCTTGGGTAGAAGTACGACCCGTGCCGTTGCGCTCATTGGTTCTAAACGTTGATGCTTTGGGTGTTTTCTTGTTATACCCTTTTTTCGTTAAGAACCGACTAACTTGGTCGTATTGCGATCGCTTGTTTGGGTCAGAGAGAACCTCATAAGCCTCACCGATATTCTTAAACTTTTCCTCTGCTTCCTTGTCTCCCGGATTCAGATCGGGGTGATACTGCCGAGCAAGTCGCCGAAAAACCTTTTTAATTTCGTCGTTGGATGCATCTACTGGTACACCCAAAATCTCGTAGTAATCCCGAAAGTTTTGCATAGAAATAGTTATTGGCTATTGGTTATTGTTCATTGGTTATTGGCTAGTAATTATTTGTTATTTGTTATCAGCAAACAACAAATAACAAACAACAAACAACTAATAACTACTTAGAACCAATCATCGTCGTCATCATCCCAATCATTCTGAAGCGGGGCATTGCGCGGTCTAGGCTTCGACGAGCGCCCACCTCCACTGTTGGAGGAATCCCTGCCGTAGGAGTCACGGCTGTATGGGTCGCGTTCGTAGGAGTCGCGGCTGTAGGAATCACGTCCAGAGGATTCGCGGCTGTAGGAATCACGTCCAGAGGATTCGCGGTTGTAGGAATCCCGATTGTAGGAGTCACGGTTGTAGGAATCCCGTTCATAGGAGTCACGGTTGTATGGGTCGCGACGCTCATAACGATCGCGATCGCTATCTCCTGTAAAGGTACGACGAATCGAACCAAAGAAGTCATCATCCTCCTCCTCATCGGAGTATTGCAGGCGCACCTCTCGCTTCAGTTCGTAGACTGCCTCTTGAAGATCGGATTGTGTCCGGTCGATGGCACGTTCATCATCGCGTTTGAGCGCTTCGCGCAGTTCCTGAACTAACGCTTCAATCCGACGCCGTTGCATCCCCGCAAACTGCGAACCGAAATCGAGTGCCACCTCTTTGAGTTGCCGTTCCGCTTCATTCGTTAAAGTCTGGGCACGGTTGCGCTTCTCTACCCGTTCGCGTCGTTGGCGGTCAACAGCTGCAAATTTCTCTGCCTCGCGAATCATCTCATTAACTTCTGACTCGCTCAGAGTAGAAGCTCCTTGAATCGTCACCGTCTGTTCTCGACCCGTCGTTTTATCTAAAGCCGTGACTTGTAAAATCCCATTGGCATCGATATCAAAAGATACCTGCACTTGTGGGATGCCCCGTGGTGCTGGGGGAATACCCGTAAGCTTAAACCGACCCAAAGATTTGTTATCCGAACCCATCTCCCGTTCGCCCTGGAGGACATGAATTTCCACCATAGTCTGATTGTTATCAGCCGTGGAAAAGATATCAGAGCGTCGGACTGGGATGGTGGTGTTGCGAGGGATCAGCTTTTTCATAACCCCACCAATCGTTTCTAATCCCAGGGATAAAGGTGTCACATCCAACAACAGGACATCTTTAACTTCACTGGTGAGAATTCCTGCCTGAATGGCGGCTCCAACAGCCACCACTTCATCGGGATTCACGTTTTGATTCGGTTCTTTATCAATCAAGCTCCGCACCAGTTGTTGCACCAGTGGGATACGGGTCGAGCCACCCACCAACACCACTTCGTCAATCTGAACTGGACTCAAATTTGCATCCGATAACGCCCGTTTGATGGGACGGCGCAAACGGCTGACCAGATCGGCACATAAACCTTCAAACTGGGGACGGGTGAGCCGTGTTTCTAAATGCTTAGGCCCGTCCTCGGTTGCTGTAATAAACGGCAAATTGATATCGGTAACACTCACCCCTGAAAGCTCTATTTTCGCTTTCTCTGCCGCTTCAAAGAGGCGTTGTAGCGCTTGGCGATCGCGTCTTAAGTCTACCCCTTCTGTTTCCAAAAACTGCTCCGCCAACCAGTCCACAATTTTCCGGTCAAAATCATTGCCTCCCAGTTGGGTATCCCCACTGGTTGCCTTCACCTCAAACACCCCATCCCCAACTTCCAGGATAGAGACATCAAACGTACCACCACCCAAGTCAAATACCAGAATCGTCTCGCTGTTTTCCCGATCCAATCCATATGCCAAAGATGCTGCCGTCGGCTCATTGAGAATCCGCAGCACTTCCAATCCAGCAATTCGCCCAGCATCTCGCGTCGCCTGCCGTTGCGAGTCATTGAAGTAAGCCGGAACCGTTATCACCGCACCCGTCACTGATTGTCCCAAGTAGCGACTTGCCTCATCTGCCAGCTTTCGCAGCACCATTGCCGAAATCTCTTCGGGGGCAAATTCCTTTTTTAAGCGAGGGCACTTAATTTTTACATTGCTCGTAGCTTCATCGCGGCGAATCGTATAGGCAACGCGCTTGGACTCTGGATTCAGTTCTGTATACTTGCGTCCAATGAATCGCTTGACAGCATAAAAAGTATTTTGGGGATTGAGTACCGATTGGCGACGTGCCATTTGCCCGACCAAGCGTTCCCCTTCCTTACTGAAGCCAACCACCGAAGGGGTGGTTCGCATTCCTTCCGCATTGGCAATTACAACCGGCTTGCCACCCTCCATGACAGCTACCACGGAGTTTGTTGTACCTAGGTCAATGCCGACTACCTTGCCCATGCGTGCTTTAATCTCCTCTCGATGAATGGTGTCAACTCTAAGCTTCGAGGTGTAGTTGTTTAAAGGGTTTAATCACCAATTTACCATCCAAGCTCCGTTGCTTTGAGCCAAGGATTGGTTCTGAACATATTCTATCGTGCAGAAACGGTAGGTCTGTTGGTGGTGAGGGGTTGAAGTTGACAGGTTGATGGGGCTGGGTAGTCAAATTATTAGGTTTGTAGAAGAGACTGACACTCAAAACTGTACTAACACCGTATGAATGCCCCTCAAGAGTTCTGATTAATTCTCTAGTTTGAAAATGCTAGATGTCGCATACATTTTGTTAGCCAAGGCTACCAGTGTTCCAACATCAGTCCATCCACATAATCAAAGTCTGTATCATCCGTCACTAGCACCCAACCATGTTCTAAGCACTGAGCAGCAATCCATACATCATTCATCGGAATTGGTCGTCCCTGGCGCTTCAATGCTAGACGAGTTCGAGCATAGGTTGCTGCTGTTTCTCTTCCTAATGGCATGACTATACAAGCCGAGATAAACTCCAAATAGCGAGGCAAATTTTGCAATGGACGTGCCGAGTTTTCCGCACCAAACAACAATTCTCCAACAACAACCATTGGCAAAATTATTTCGGGTATGGCGAACACTCTCGCGGTAATTGCTGTGTCTCCATTCAAGAAACGAACCGCAACAGAGGTATCTAGTGCAATTTCACCACTCATCCAAATCTACTTGCCGACACTCTGTGGCGATCGCTTGTTGTAGTTCTTCTGACTCTGAGTCACTTAAAATCCCTGCGAACTTTGC
>DATNQT010000441.1:0-8201 GCA_036703885.1 Candidatus Sericytochromatia bacterium | reverse complement strand
CTCATTGTGGCTTGCAATCGAAGACGACCACAAAAAGCACAAAAAGCAGTATGACAATAACTATCAGCCATTTGTGTGCAAACTCTGGACAAAACGCTGGGACGCGCTTTGGCACGAGCAAGAGTCAACAGAATCAGCCGTTAATTTTTGAAGGGATGGTTACCGAGATTTTAAATCAGCGATCGCTCCTTTGGTCATCGCTGCGATCGCTTGATCGTTCGCCTTTGGTAAGTGGTAGTACTTCCCGCCTGCTTGCTTGGCAAGTTCCTTAGCAAATCCCGTCGAGACAAATTTATTCTCCGTATCAATTACTAACAACTTAATTCCCAACGCCCGAATTCGGCTGGCAATGTCCAACAGTTCCGCCTTAATATCCGGCTTTTCCCCTTCCTCCATTGGCTCACCCAAAGAACGCGCCAAGGGAATATTCCCCCGTCCATCGGTAATCGCCACAATCACCACCTGACCAATATCCCCAGACATTTGAGCATTCGTCCCAACTCTTACTGCCTGAGTCAATCCATGAGCCAAGGGCGAACCACCACCGCACGGCATTCGCTCCAAACGTCGGCGTGCCGAGGCAATGGAACGAGTGGGCGGCAACAACACCTCTGCCTGTTCTCCCCGGAAAGGAATTAGCGAGACTTGGTCACGGTTTTGATACGCTTCCGTCAGCAGCCTTAACACCGCCCCCTTAGCCGATTGCATCCGGTTAAGCGCCATCGAGCCAGAGGCATCGACCACAAATACAACCAGTGCCCCAGCTTTTCTGGCTAACCGCTTTGACCGAATATCTCCTCCCTCAACAATTACCCGACGATTCGGCTGACGTTCGCGTCGTGCTTTCTGATAGGGGGCTGCTGCTCGAAGCGTAGCATCAACGGCAATTCGCCGCACTTTTCCTTTCGGCAACATCGGTTTAACATAGCGCCCTCGGTCTTCTGAGAAGATAATGCTGCGGCTTCCCGACTTACCCTGTCGCTGTGCCATCTGGGCAAAGAAGAGAACGCTGGGGTCAAGGATGACACCTTCTGGATCGAAGATAAATTCTTCGGGGACGCTAGGCGGTTCCTGGTCTGGTTCTTCTGGTTCCTCTTCGTCCTTCTCCTCCTGTTCCTCTTGCTCTTGCTGGGATTCATCCTGAGGGGGTGGGGGAGGAGGTGGCGGCGGTTCTTCGGGTGGGGTTTGTACGATAGTTGAGCGCGGTACAATCACTAATTCCACCGCACGACGCAAGTCTTCAGCCGTTACGTCTGTACGTCCATCAAGCGCCGCCGCCGCTTTGGCAACCCGCAGAGCAAATAACTCGGCTCGATGTCCTTGAACACCGCCTCGGATGGATTCTTCAACGAGATAGGCAATTTGCTCGTGGGTAATGCGAGTATCTTTGAGCCATTCCCGCGCTAGGATGATTTGAGTTTTGACGTTATCGGTGTCTTCGTTGTACTGGTTTAAGAATAGTTGAGGAGAGCTGCTGTATTGGATAGCCTGGTCTACCGCTTGTACGCGATCATCCAATCCTAAAACGCTATCAGCAGAAAGAGCGATCGCAATTCTATCGAGCAGATGTTCCCGTAGCGTCCCCTCTTCTGGGTTATAAGTCGCAATTAATAAGGGCTTACAGGGATGTTGAAAACTAATACCTTCCCGTTCAATTAAATTGCGTCCCTCACTGAGTACCGCCAGTAACTGATTGGTTATCTGGTCATCCAGTAGATTAATTTCATCCACATAAAGGACACCTCGATGTGCCTGTGCCAGCAACCCTGGTTGAAATACGGGTTCTCCTCGTTTCACCGACTGCTCGACATCCACTGAACCGAGAAGTCGGTCTTCTGTTACTCCCAAGGGAATTTGCACGAAGGGAGCGGGTATAACTTCTGTAGGGACTGTTAATGGGTCAACTGCTTCTGCCAACAAGAGGTCATCCCATTCTTGAGGCTTGGTGGGGTCACAGTTACTCAAAGAATCTCTAACCACTTCAATGGGTGGCAGCAAGGCGTGGAGGGCGCGTGCCATAACGGATTTAGCAGTACCACGACGACCTGCGATCGCCACTCCTCCTAACCCCGGATCGACCGCTGCCAGTAACAGGGCAAGTTTAATCGCTTCTTGCCCCACAACGGCTGTGAGGGGGAAGGGATTGGTTACTGGCGTAATACTAAGCGTCGGGGTCATTTTATTAATAAATTTCAGCCTTATCTACTTTACTTGACATCCTCACCGTCCTAAAGGAGCGGTGATTCCTAAGACTCACGGCTTAGGTTTCTGTTTCATAGCACCAGCCTTGCGAGACTTACTCTCTTCGGGTCTTACAGTCGCTCCACAGACTAACACGGCGAGTCCCGCCGCTAAATGGTTTTTTGCCGCATTCTGATCTCGGTCGTGGTGAGTATTGCATTTAGGACAATCCCATTCACGAACATTCAATGGCAGCTTATCAACAATATGTCCACACTCGGAACAGGTTTTAGAGCCAGGGAACCATCGGTCAAGCTGAACGAAGTTTCTGCCATACCAAAGAGCTTTATAGGCAAGCTGCCTTGTCACTTCTCCCCATCCAGCATCACTAATGGCTTTAGCCAACTTGGGATTCTTGATCATGTTCTTCACTGCCAGCGACTCAGCAACGATGGTTTGGTTTTCACGCACCAATCGTGTTGTCAGCTTGTGCAGGAAATCTTTACGGCTATCTCGAATAGTCGCATGGATTCTAGCTACCTTGAGTCGTGCCTTATCCCGATTACAAGAGCCTTTCTGTTTACGAGAGAGAGCTTTTTGCGCTCTACGCAGTTTTTTATAGCCTTTATCCCAGTGCTTAGGATTAGCAATCTTCTCTCCCGTGCTGGTGGTAATCAAGCTGGTAATGCCAGCATCAATACCCACAGCAGCCTCAGTTTTGGGCATCGACGAAATTGTCTGGTCATCGACCAACAACGAAACCGTCCATCGTCCAGATGGTTCCAGTTTCACTGTAATAGTGGATGGCTTAGATCCTTGGGGCAACTGTCTCGACCAGCGGATAGGCAAGGCTTCTTCGCACTTGGCGAGATAGATCTGCCCATCTTTGTACCGAAATGCCGACTTGGTAAACTCGGCACTGCCACCATTGTGTTTTTTCTTGAAGTTGGGGTACTTAGTGTGTCCTGCCCAAAAGTTGGTAAACGCCTTCTGAAGATGGCGCAATCCTTGTTGCAGGGGAACACAGCTCACCTCGTTCAAAAAGGAAAGACTTTCATCCCGTTTCCACTGAGTCAGCCTTGCAGAAGACTGACTATAGCCAATTCGCTCTTGTCGTTGATACCAAGCTTCTGTCCTTGCTGCCAAGGCTCGGTTGTAGACCAATCGGACACAACCAAGGGTTCTTCGCAGCAAGGACTCTTGCTCCGGAGTTGGATAAAAACGGTACTTAAAGGCTCTTTCCATGTCTCACACTTTAACATATTGAATGTGAGCCATAAAAGTGTTTGGGAATTAAAAGGGTGTTGAACCCCTTTAATTCCCCTTAATGACCCTCCCCGTCCTTCAAGGACATGGTTTCTCGGAGTTTTTCGATGACAAAAATCATGAAGGTGTTAGGTGTTGGGTGAATCTTTGTGTACCTAAAACCTAATACCTAAAACTACTTAACCGTTGCCATTGCTCTGACTTGTCGTTGCTAGTACACTTTCAGCAACCTTACCTGGAACTTCCTGGAGATGGTCGTACTCCCATTTGAAGAAGCCGACTCCTAAAGTCAGCGATCGCAATTCCACAATGAAATCATGCATCTCTGCTTGGGGTAAATACCCAGAAACACAGTCCCAACCTTGCCAATCCGAACGCCCCTCATAGCCGAGGATTTGACCGCGACGCCCCGTTATTAGTTGGAGAACTTTCGAGGTGAATGTCGCTGGCGCACACACTTGAATCGTCATAATCGGTTCTAGTAACGTGGGTTCGCACTTACGCATTCCTTCCGTCATGGCAAGCCGCGCCGCCTGCTTAAACGCTTGTTCGGAACTATCGACGCTGTGGTATGAGCCATTCGTCAGTGTCACTGCTACATCGACCACGGGGAAGCCTAAAGGCCCATGTATCAAATACTCCCGAACTCCCATCTCAACGCCAGGGATATACTGCTTCGGGACAACCCCTCCAACAATGGATTGCGAGAAGTTAAAGCCTTCACCCCGCGATAGGGGTTTGATGTCGAGGTGGACATCGCCAAACTGCCCGTGTCCGCCACTTTGGTGTTTGTAGCGTCCGTGGGAAGAGGCGGGCTTGCGGATGGTTTCTTTGTAGGGAATTCGCGGCAAACCTGTCGTCATCGGCAAGTTATACTTGCGCCGCAGTCGGTCTAGGGCAACCTGAAGATGAATTTCACCCTGCCCCCAGAGGATAATTTCATTCGTATCGCCATGTTGCTCCCAAGCCAGAGATGGGTCTTCGTCCAGAAGCTTGGTTAATGCCCCACTGAGCTTCACTTCATCTTTGCGCTTTTCTGGGGCGATCGCTAAAGCATAAACTGGCACCAGTGACTCAGCTTTGGGTAATTCCGTCGCCGCTTGACCGGAGTCAGCTCTAAGGGTGGTATTAGTTTGGATTCCTTCTAAACGTCCAAGGGCGACGATTTCACCCGCACCCGCTTGGGAGATAGACTGCTGTTGCTGACCGAGCAAGCGATACAACCCACCCGCACGAACGCCATTGAGGATAATTCCATCTGTGAGCTGACCTTGCCACACACGCACGAGTGAGAGTTTGCCACCTTGAGGAGTGTAGTAGGTTTTCAGCACCTGTGCTACGGCTGTGTTGGCATTAATATCAATTCCCCGTCGTTGGGTAGTTGTCTCCGGCGTTGGGGCTTCTCGTAATAGGGCTTCGAGTAGGGGTCTTACGCCATAATCTTGCTCGGCAACGCCCATGAATACAGGCACGATTAAGTCTGCGCCTAATTCCATCTTCAGGTCTTGGAGAATTTCTTCTTGGGGGGGTTCAATTTCCTCTAACAGTTCTTCTAAAAGGTGGTCGTCAAAATTTGCCAAAGCTTCCAGCATTTCTGTCCGTGCTGCCTGTTCCTGTTCTCTCAAAGACTCTGGCATCGGCACTCGGTCAGCAGGTGCGCCGGGGTGATAGTGATAGGCTTGCTCGGTTACCAGATCGATAAACCCGATCAGCTGTTCTCCTTTACCAATGGGATATTGGTGGGGTACTAAGGGACGTGTCGAAACGGATTTGAGGGCGTCTAGAATTTCTCGGTACGTGTAACCACAAGCATCACCATCGCAGGTGACCCGATCCATTTTGTTGATAAAGACTAGGTGCGGGATTTCCCAGTCGTCGAGGAATTTGAATAAGGGAGCGAGAGTGAGAACGCGCTCAGTTACGGGTTCGCACACCACTACAGCGGCATCGATACCAATTAGAGCGTTGTAAGTTTCTTGGACAAACTCAATCGAACCGGGGCAGTCTAAAAAGGTGAAGCGGATGTCTTGATACTCGGTACTAGCTGCCGATACCTCTACGCTCATTTGGCGATCGCGTGCCTCGGCTGCACCATCGCCCACTGTGTTACCGTCTTTAACGTTACCTTTGCGAGAAATCGCACCCGTGACAAACAACAAACTTTCTAGCAACGTTGTTTTACCACTTAAATAGGGTCCAACAATTGCCACATTCCTTGTGGCGGACATCACTTTTTCGTTCATGATTTACCCCCAAAATTCTTAAGTAAGGAGTCGAGCGGTCTGGCACAGGCATTACCGCACAGCTGTCGCGAGTTCCTGACGTACACCCGTGTCAATATCTACTGGGATCAAAACTATCTGCTTGTGAGATTAGCGCTTTCCGATCCCAATGACATGAAACTTGCAATGTCTTGTAAGGTAACCTTCATTAAAAGTTAAATTAGATTAATTCAAATGAATACCTTATAATTTTTATGAATATAAGCAACAGCTGGAAACAAATTTGTTTCAAAAATCAGCCAAATTTGCTGCAAAAAAGCTTAACGTTTTTAAACAAAAGTCAGGGAAGTAGGGAGTGGGGAGTCGGGAAGATTGGACAGAGGAATTGGGGAGTCGGGAAGATTGAACCGATTAGGGCAAGGGAAACAAGGCAAAGGATTTATTGTTTCCTTGTTCGTTCAATCCGTTAATTTGGGCGTGGGTTTGAGCTTAGTGTTAAGTCCAATTACCGCCTTAGCACTTACTACTGAGGCGATCGCACAGTCTCTTCCATCGCTGAAACCCACACAACCCTTAGCCGCTGAACAATTGAATCAAGGACTGGCATTGATTCAACAGAACAAGCTACCAGAAGCGATCGCAGCTTTTCGACGTGCCTCTGAATTTAACCCGCAGCTAGCACCCGCACACTACAACCTAGGGCTAGCCTTACGGCAAGCAGGGCAATTACAGGCGTCAGCTAATGCCTTTTACAAGGCAACACAGGCAGACCCCGAATTTGCTCTGGCTTTTGCTAACCTGGGGGCAGCCCTCTTGGAAGGTAATAATTTACAGCAGGCACAAGATTATTTAGTACGGGCACTGGAACTCGACCCTAATATGGGTGTTGCCCATTACAACTATGGTTTGGTACTTTCTCAGTTAGGAGAACAGGATAAGGCGATCGCTCAGTTCAAAAGCGCGATGCAGTTGAGTAGAAATGCCCCAGAACCTGCCTATCATATGGGGATGATTTACTTGCAGCAGGAGAAAATTGAAGAGGCAAAAAAGGCATTCCAGCAAGCGATCAAAATCAATCCTCAATACGCGGAAGCTCATTACAATATTGGTTCTATTTTGTTCAAGCAGGGAGGCTTAGATGCTGCCCTTGAAGCCTTTCGTAAATCAGCCCAAAGTAACTCTAATTACGCCAATGCTTACTATGGTGCTGGTTTAGTATTTCTGCGTCAGAATCGATATAGTGATGCCCAGCAAGTCTTAAAATATGCCAAAGACCTTTTTACCGCTCAAGGTAATCGTCAGTGGGCGCAGAATGCACAACAACTACTGGAGCGATCGCGTATTTAGGCTACATTGAACGGGCAATCATCTTTAACTTAGGAGTCGCGCCAAAATAACTTACCTCTTTAAGTAGAGTTAGGGACAATTGAATAATTCCATTCCCTGTGGAAACTCGCTGGCTCAATATTTACTTTTGATAGGTCTTCATCACTAACTTTTGTGCCGATTTCATATTCCCTTTGAGCGGGTTGAGCCTTAAGGCACAATCCTTTTTTTGTTGCTGTGCTTTTTATTTTGTGGGGTAAAGAGGTAACTTATTCTTAGCACGGCTTTTCAGTGGTTGCATCTTCTCATACCTAACACCCAAAACCTAAAGCCACCTGTAGCGTCAATGAAGTGACCTGAAGCGACAATATCGGAACACTTCCCAGCATCTAACATCTCAGGATATTAAGAGCTTCAACATCTACCCTTATAGCGGTAATAGTTTCTATGACTAGCTTTTTGTTTAATAATCAATCCACTCGCCTCCTTGGCGCAGCACTTATCTTGCTGGGAACAACAGCACTACCCTCAGAGGCAACGACCCTCACGGGCTTTACAACGACTGGGAACATGATGGCAGGGATGCGAGTAACGGCTAGTTTTGTAGATGGCTTTTCCGAGAGTGTTACATGGCAATCTACAGGCAGTAGTTCCGGAGGCGCTTTTGGGAGTGGCTGGTCTTTGACTGAATCGGACAATAGTTTTGACTCGCCTTGGACTTTTAGCAATACCAATAAAGGCATTACTTCCTTAGTCATTGATGCGATTCCTGGAAACAGCGTTTTTGACAATGTTGCAAAAGAGGAAATTACATCTGGTTCAGCAGATGGCTGGGGATTTGAAACCCTTGCTGGGCAAAGCCCAAATTCCTCTATCTACTCTGACCCAATAGATATCTCACGAGGAGACCTCTTCGGCAAGCTTTCTCTGTATTGGAATAGCGGATTTACTGGAACAATGAAATTCCGTGCCGATACTGATACTGGGAGCAGTAAAGATCCCGTTAAGCCCAGAGATCCAGTCGCCAGAGATACCCCGCCAACCGTTGATTTCTCTCTGGACACGATCTACGAAGGTCAATCAGCATCTACAACTCTATTTGCTACACAACCGGGTGAGAATGCGATCGCGTTCTTCCTCAACGGAGACAATCTCGGTACCGATTTCCAACGTTCGGGAACTCGTTCGTCACCAATCACCGACCTA
>DATNQT010000440.1:0-9463 GCA_036703885.1 Candidatus Sericytochromatia bacterium | reverse complement strand
GGTGACTGTCCTGTCTCTAGGCTCCACAGTGCCATTTGCAGACGGATTTCGGGGTCGTAAGGAATTCCTAATTCGTTCATGAACGCCCGAAAGTCTCCATGTTGGTGAGGAGTCAGAGGACGGTTGAGTTTGACCTTAATCACCCAGCCGTCAATCTGATGAATCACCGTCATAAATTGAACGGGCAGCTGGGGCATCGAGTGTAGATACTCAACCACTCGCAGAGTGAGACTGGCATTTGCCAGGAAGTAGAGGTAATCCATAGAAATTCTTGGCTTGAGTCCAAGGGAGTGCTATACCTCTATTCTTGCAAGGTGCTACCCAGACCGATAGGGGAAAAGCCCCCGATATGGCATAGGGGACTTTACCCAATTTAATGATTGGTATAGCGAAACCTTACAATAACGGGATGACAGGAACTTACAAAAACGGTGAGCGCATGGATGCTCAGTCTCAAAATGATGCTTCTGTTGATGCAGCAGATTCTTTAGAAAGCAGGACACTATCTGAGGCATCGGTAACTCAGAGTAGTGAGATAGACCGACTCCTCTCTAGCTATGATTACGATCTACCCAAGGAGCAGATTGCTCAAACGCCACTGAGTAAACGAGATAGTTCGCGGTTGCTGGTAGTTGATTCACCCACTCACCACACTCACTGCGTCTTCAGTGATTTACCTAAATTGCTCAAACCAGGTGACCTGGTGGTACTTAATAATACCCGCGTTATTCCAGCACGACTCTATGGACGTAAACTCACGGGAGCACCCGTGGAAATATTACTGCTGGAGGAGCGACAAGATCACTGTTGGTTAGCTCTGGTTAAACCAGGCAGGCGGCTTAAACCCGGAGCAAAGATCATCTTTGAACCCCACAAACCCATCGCACCCCCCTCTCCTACTCCCCCATCAACCCATAGGGAAACTCCCCCACTCCCCACTCCCTACTCCCCACTCCCTACTCTTAGTGCAACGATCCTGGCAAGAGATGAGGCTACGGGTGGGCGTATCTTGCAATTCGAGTTTCCAGCTGAGGCATCTTGGGAGACGCTGTTGGAGCAGTACGGTCAAATTCCTCTGCCGCCTTATATTACAGAGTCCAAAGCGATACCGGAACAATATCAGACCGTTTATGCTAAAACTAGCGGAGCGATCGCAGCACCCACAGCTGGGCTACACTTCACTCCAGAACTGTTAGAACGGTGCAATCTACACGGAATCAAGCAGGCGTCCATCACGCTCCATGTTGGCGTGGGTACGTTTCGACCTGTAGAGGTGGACGACGTTACCCACCACAAAATGCATAGCGAGTGGCTAGAAGTGCCTCAGTCAACGGTAGAACAGATTCGGGAAACTCAAGCGTCGGGAGGTCGCGTAATTGCGGTGGGTACAACGGTGGTACGAGCGTTGGAAGGAGCCGCTGTTGGTGGAGAATTGCAACCGTTTTGTGGCAAAACAGAGCTATTCATCTATCCGGGTTACCAATGGCGGGTGGTGGAGGGGTTGATTACCAATTTCCACTTACCTCGCTCTAGTTTGTTGATGTTGGTGAGTGCGATGATTGGGCGTCAGCGCTTGCTAAATTTGTACCAAGAAGCGATCGCTCATCAATACCGCTTTTATTCCTTTGGTGATGCCATGCTCGTTTTGCCAGAAGCCAAACCGTAGGCTGAGAAGCATTTGTGTATAAAAATCAGCCTATTGTACAGCTCACAGACATCAATCTGCGTCAGTAGATTAATTTTTAGATATCATTTGTGGTTTGTTGTTCAAAACAACCAACAAGTAGTAACCTATCTCGCTTAATGGTCTTCTACCTATGTCCAAACACTACAAACAAATCCCCCTGTTGACTGCTGCTGTTATTAGCTTCAGTTTGGCAATGACTGGTCATGCTCTAGCTGGTACTCCTTCCCAGCGCTTACAAACTAAGCAGCTAGTCGAAGGTGAATATAGTCAAAGTCTGGAAGCGGCTTCTTACTTTCAACAAGGGGTGACGCGGTATAACCGTAGTGAGTTTAAAGCAGCAGAGCTAGCTTTTCGCAAAGCACTTCAGTTCGACCCGTATATTGCGATGGCTCATTATTTATTAGGAAATTCTCTCTTCCAGCAGGGTCAGACTGAGCAGGCGACTGAACAATATCAAACCGCCCTTCGTCTTGACCCCAATATGCCAGAAGCTTACTACAATCTGGGCTTGACCTTGTATAGGCAAGGTAACATCAATGGGGCGATCGCTCAGTATCAAAGGGCAATCTCTCTCAAGAGCGATTTAGCACCAGCTTACTATAACCTGGGTTTGGTTTATGAGGGACAAGGTCGGGTACAAGATGCGCTCGCTCAGTACACTGAAGCCGTTCGCATCAACCCCAACTATGCAACCGCTCAGTATAATTTGGGACTGCTTTTGGCAAAGCAAAACCAGTTTGAACCAGCAATGACGGCACTCCAACAAGCTGTTCGTAATAATCCTAAGTTGGCTCAAGGGCATTACCAGTTGGGGGTACTGCTGGCAAAGCAAGGTCAGCTCCAGGAAGCGAGACAGTCATTGAAGACAGCAACACAGCTTGAACCAAAGTTTGCACCAGCTCAGTACCAGTTAGGCGTAGTGTTTAACGATCTGAAGGCATACTCAGCAGCAGGCGATCGCTTTGAGGAAGTAACAAAGCTCGAACCGACTAATGTGGAAGCCTATCAACGATTAGGTGCAGCACGAACCCAAAGTGGTCAATATGATCGCGCAGTAACGGCTCTCCAGACAGCAGCGCAACTTAAACCCGACGATGCGATGACGTACTACAACTTAGGAGTAGCGCTACAACGGGACGAGAAGTATCCAGATGCGATCGCTCAATATCAGCAAGCGGTTCTCCTTAACCCCAGGCTAGCTGAGGCATATTACAACATGGGTACGGCAATGGTGCAATCCCAACGGCGAGACGAAGGTATTTCCCTTCTGGCACAAGCGAGGCAATTGTTTAGTCAACAAGGTAAGTTTAATAAGGTCAATGAAGTCGATCAATACGTACAGAAGCTTGCGGAGCAGCCGACCATAATACCTGCCGTGACTCAGCCGACACAACCAGCGGTGATACGGCTTCAATAGGCACAGGGTAGAAGACAGAGGACAGAAAAGATAAGTCAAAGAGGGATTCCTCTGCCTTCTGCCTTTCCTGTTGATAAAGGAAAAGGAAGAGATCAACTTGACTTTGGCAAAAGAATCCTACACGTCAGTACACAAGGAAAACATAAAAATTTCTTTCTCCACTCCCCCTCCGTACTCCCAACTTTTCTAGATTGGCAGGCGATCAATATCTCGATTAGAGCCAATCACAACCATTACCAAACCCTTGTACAAGCGTCTGTATGGATCGGGGTTAATCTCAAATTGTTCGTTCTCACCAACAGCTAGGAGATTTAAGCCATAGCGCTTCCGCAGTTCTAGCTCTGCAACTGTTTTTCCATGAAAATCTTCTGGCACCAACACTTCTACAATGCTGTGATTTGGGTCAAGCTCGAATCGGTCGAGAATTGACGGTTTAGTAAGTGCTCGCGCTAAGGCACAACCTGCTTCATTCTCTGGATAAACCACGCGATCGGCTCCTACGCGCTGCAATAGTTTCCCGTGGATTTCCGAGGAGGCTTTGGCAACAACGTGAGGGACACCCGCTTCCTTCACATTCAGCGTGGTAATAATGCTTTCTTGTAAATAGTTACCAATCGCAATAATTGCCGTATCAAACTCAAAAATTCCTGCTTCTTTTAGGGCTGCTGGATCGGTAGAGTCCAGTTCCACTGCATGGGCAACAATTTGGTCTTTCAAAACCTGGGCAACTCGTCGTTCATCAATATCAGTTCCTAAAACTTCATAGCCAAGTTTGTGTAGTGTCGAACAAACAGCGCGACCAAATCGCCCTAACCCAATAACGGCAAACTGTTGATTTTCTTTACGCAGGCTGCGAAAAAAACCTATAGTTGAGAAACTCACGCCCTTTTCCTTCGTTTTAGCTAAGTATAGTTAGGTATCACAACACGATAATTGACTTAATTTCCACCCTATCTAGGGATAGCAGTGAACCTAGCTACCCCACCAGTAAGTTCTCCTCTGGATAGTGAACTGCACTGGGGCGAGGGTCTCCGAGTATAGCTGCCATTAGTAATAAAACGCTAACTCGTCCGATGTACATTGTGGGAATTAAGACTAGCTGGGCAGTCGCTGAGATTTTTGCCGTAATGCCAGTGGAAAGACCGACTGTAGCAAAAGCTGATACAACTTCAAATAGGATTTGAATAAAGTCAAAAGTTGGATCGGTAAGAGAGATTAACATCGTTGAAATCCCCACTGTTGTAACCGAACCAACTAATACACCGACGGCTTTTAAGATCAGAGAGACTGGTACTTGACGGTGATACAATTCAACATCTTCTTTCCCTTGTAAAATCGCCTTTGTACAACTGGTCAGTATTCGCAGTGTTGTTGTCTTTAGACCACCACCCGTACCACCGGGGCTAGCTCCGATAAACATAAAGGCAATGGTAATAAATAAACCACTCGTGGTCATTTTGCTAATATCAATAGTATTAAATCCAGCGGTTCTAGGACTTACCGATTGAAACCAGGCTGCCATTAACTTATCACCAAAACTCATAGAACCTAAGGTATTGGGATTATGCAGTTCTGTCAAGAAAAATGATACTGTCCCCAAAATTAAAAGTACTAATGTTGTGCTAATAGCAACTTTAAAATTCAGCGAAAATACAATTCGCTCTGGTTTTCTTAGAACGCGATCGCGTATCCACAAGAACATTTCAAAAATTACCCGATAACCAATACCCCCAAATATAATTAATCCAGGAACAACCAGATTTACTAAGATTGATGAGTGATATTTTATTAAATTATCGGATAAAAGACCAAATCCGGCATTATTCCAAGAATTAATACTATGAAAAATGGCAAACCATAGCCCTCCTCTCCAGCCATAGTCTGGAACAAAAACAGGCAGAAGTAAAAAAATTCCAGTGATTTCAAAAATCATCGTGGTAGCAATAATCGAGCGGATGACTAAGGCACTGTCTTCTAGACCGGGGCGATCTAAATCTTGTTGAATCGCTACTTTATGTCTCAACTCAAATCGCCGTCCTACTAGTAGAACAAGAAAAGTGGTTGTTGTCATATAGCCCAATCCACCAATTTGAACAAGGGCGACAACAACAAACTGTCCCCAGAAAGAAAAATAAGTGCCAGTGTCCACAACCCCAAGACCAGTAACACAGACAGCAGAGGTAGCTGTGAACAAAGCTATCAGGGGGTTAGTCCATGCCCCATTACTGGCAGAGAAAGGCATCATCAGTAAGAGTGTGCCTACAGTAATCACGGCAAGAAATCCAAGGCAGACAGTTCGCGGGATGGTCATGGAGCAATTTGGATAACAGTGATGATGGCAGGAAAGCAGTGCTTTATAGAGATTACTGCGATGTGAAGTATCGCTAGTTACGGGTCAATTAAATCAATATAAAGTTAAAAATTATCACTTTAGGTAGACGATATAACCTCCGTACTTAGTTATTTCAGTCTGAAATCCTTCAAGCTAATTGTTAGTCTTAGCTGCGTCTGCTAGGCTAATTCCGGTCTAGGCAGGAACACGGCAAGCAATGACTTCAACTTTAAAGATCCAAATTCAGCAATTTTACGACGCTTCTTCGGGTCTGTGGGAACAGATTTGGGGCGAACATATGCACCACGGCTACTACGGTTCTACTGGTAAGGAGAAAAAAGACCGCCGTCAGGCACAAATTGACTTAATTGAGGAACTCCTGAAGTGGGGTGGGGTAAAGCAAGCCGAGGAAATTCTTGATGTTGGTTGTGGGATTGGTGGTAGTTCCCTTTACCTGGCACAAAAGTTCAATGCTCGTGCCGTTGGTATTACGCTGAGTCCAGTACAAGCGTCGAGAGCAACACAACGCGCTCAGGAAGCTGGGTTAGCGGCAGAGGTTCAGTTTCAGGTTGCTGACGCTTTGGATATGCCTTTTGCTGATGAGACTTTTGATTTTGTCTGGTCGATGGAAAGTGGCGAACATATGCCCGATAAGGAGAAATTCCTAGCGGAGTGCTATCGGGTGCTTAAACCAGGGGGAACGTTCCTGATGGCAACTTGGTGTCATCGTCCGATAACGCCAGCGACGGGAGAGTTGGCAGTGGATGAACGGCAGCATCTGGCGGAAATTTACCGAGTTTACTGCTTGCCTTATGTGATTTCGTTGCCAGAGTATGAAGCGATCGCCTATAATCTCTCCTTCCAAAACATTCGCACAGCAGATTGGTCTGATGCGGTTGCACCGTTTTGGGACATCGTAATTGATTCTGCCTTTGAGCCTAAAGCGATTTTCGGATTACTCCAAAGTGGCTGGAGTACGGTGCAAGCGGCACTGTCATTAGGGCTGATGAGTCGAGGCTATCGGCGCGGGTTAATTCGGTTTGGGTTGCTGTGTGGAAATAAATAGAAATTGGAGGGGCGTTCTCATTAGGTCGCATAAAAGTCGGTCAAGGTTGGAAGTTCATGCGATCGCGGATCAGGGTTTCTGTCATTTTGGCTAACTGCTCCAACGTCGCTTTCTTTTCATCGGCACTTTTTTGATAGTTCCGCTTCCGTATAAGAGCTGCACGCGCCAAGTCTTCCCTGTTTTGTTTGAGAGCTTGAATTGCCACCTGTTGCCATGTGTTCATTTCATCAACTGCCTGTTTGTACGGCGGTTGAGTGTTATCCCAAACCACCTTGATATTCGCTAAGGCTTGGTTCAACAACTGCGATGCATTGTCTTGGTCTGTTTCCTGAAGTGATTCTTTAATAGGGGTGTACAACTGCTCGGCATTCATCGTACTGATAACTGGAACGAAGTCTCTCACTTGCTGGCTATCATTGAAGCCAGTCTTACACCAAGTGGCAAAGTGTTCGCAGTTGTTGAAAAGCAGGTTGTATTTCCTTTCACCTAATCGACTTTCTGCACGCTGAACTACCGCGTCTGGAACAAAATAGGTTGGGTACTGCCTCACATAGACTTTTTTCCCTTGAGTAAAGGTAGCTATAGACGTGCGCTCAATTGTTTCACTAGGCTTGCGATAGTGGATGACCGTGCCGTCTCCACAGTCAATGCCGTGATGTTCGTAGATTCCCTGAAGGTTGAGAAACTCTCGAAAAACGTAAATTTGATCGCCTCGCGCCATTCGTGCCTCGATAACCTAACAATGTCCAGTTTCTAACTATTTGGCGATCGCCTCTTTAAAAGTACTATGTCACTCTATAGAGTGCCCACAACCCTCGGTATTGATACAGCTTGAAAACCGCTGTATCAGAAGCTGTGGGGTTGTATTCAGCTTGACAGCTCATCTTAATACGAATTCATCTCGTAGAGGCAGCAGTAGATGAAGTATCACCCCATTAGTTAGAGGAAAGGGAACTTTTAGCTTTTTAAGATGAGTTCAGAATACTGAAAGTCTTCATCAAGAGTACCGTCATAAAGCTAGAGAATGCTATTCAAAGATCGAACGGCAGCAGAGCAACTAGCAGCCTATGTTAATCGCCTGGATGTGGTGGTACTGGCATTGCCACGGGAAGGTGTACCCCTTGCTTTTGAAGTGGCGACGACGCTGAAGCTTCAGCTAAGAGGACTAGAACTATGCCAGATGCAACAATGACAAAGCTAACCGATGCCGTGCGTGAGGTAGCTCACCCACTCACAGGTGCAGCTCAAGATTACGATCCATTGATGGATTTAATCGGCGATGCTCGCTTTGTGCTGATCGGTGAGGCGTCTCACGGTACCCACGAGTTCTATCAACAGCGGGCTGAAATTACAAAACGCTTGATTCAAGAAAAAGGCTTCACGGCTGTTGCGGTTGAGGCAGATTGGCCCGATGGCTACCGCGTTAACCGCTACGTGCGGGGTAGCGGTGATGATACTACAAGTACTGACGCTCTTGCTGGCTTCGATGGGTTTCCAGCTTGGATGTGGCGCAACACGGAGGTGGTCAACTTTATTGACTGGCTGCGCGAATACAATGACGCACTACCTGAAAATGCTACAAAGGCTGGCTTTTACGGACTCGACCTCTATAGTCTGAATACCTCGATCGCAGCAGTTCTCAGTTATCTAGACAAGGTTGACCCAGAAGCAGCCAAGCGGGCACGCTATCGCTATTCCTGCTTTGAGCATTTTGCCGAGGATACGCAAAGCTACGGCTATGCAGCTAGCTTTGGTCTGACTGAATCGTGCCAGAAAAAGGTCATCAACGAACTGCTGGAACTGCAACATCGTGCAGGTGAGTATGCTTTAGCGGATGGCCGGGAGGCAGAGGACGAATATTTCTATGCCGAACAGAACGCAAGGCTGATCAAGAATGCTGAGGAATACTACCGCTCGATGTTTCGGGGTAGTGTTTCGTCGTGGAATCTGCGCGATCGCCACATGGCTGAAACCCTCGATCACCTAGTCGCCCACCTAGATAGACAGGGGAGTCGCACGAAGGTTGTCCTTTGGGCGCACAACTCCCACCTCGGCGATGCACGGGCAACCGACATGGGTGGCGCAGGAGAGCTAAACGTGGGTCAGTTGGTGCGCGAACGGTACGGTCGCGATGCCGTACTTGTCGGCTTGACTACATATAGTGGAACGGTCACAGCCGCCTCAAACTGGGGCGCACCTGCCGAACGCAAACAGGTTCCACCTGCATTGCCAGATAGTTACGAAGCGCTCTTTCACGAAACAGGTATACCAAGCTTCCTGCTCACCCTGCGTTCGGACAGCAAAGCAGTGACAGGTTTGCGCGATCGCCTTTTAGAGCGGGCAATCGGGGTTATCTACCTACCGGAAACAGAGCGAATGAGTCACTACTTCTACGCTCGGTTAGCTGACCAGTTTGATGCCGTACTCCACTTTGATGAAACACGGGCGCTTGAGCCACTAGAGCGCACGAGTCATTGGCAGAGGGGCGAAGTACCAGAAACATTTCCCTCTAGTTTCTAAGGGGATAGATGGCGCTTTGCAATACACAATCACAAAATTTGAGGAATAAATCATGAAAGTCCCACCAGAGATTACCTTTCGCGGTGTAGAGAAAACAGCAGGACTTGAGGCATTAGTTCACGAGAAAATTGCCAAACTTGAGGAAGTTTGCAATTACATCAGTAGTTGCCATATCGCGATCGAAAAACCCAACGAGAGCACTAGTAGTGGCTCCCCTTATCGGGTACGAGTTGATATCACGGTACCGCCCGGTCACGAACTAGTAGCTGAAAGTAGTCCGGGAGATGGTCCCCAGTACGATGCAGTTGATGTGGCGATCCGAGATGCGTTCAAGGCGGCACGTCGCCAGCTCATAAAACTCACTAAACGGCAACATGAGAGTGATAAAGCGATCGCCCAGGAATCAGAGGATACAGTAGCGCTGGTGACTAAGCTCTTTCC
>DATNQT010000439.1:0-4689 GCA_036703885.1 Candidatus Sericytochromatia bacterium | reverse complement strand
GTCAGCCTCCCGCGAATTATATTATTTCTGGTTTAAAGCGAAAGTTACTGGACAGAAGCCGTTACTTTAACTTTGGTTGCGGTCAAACGTTCGTAAGTTGCTCGCATTTTCAAACCAACAAGAACCTGGAACAGCCCTGATCCATTATTAGAACCGGGGTAGTCTGGATGCTTGAGCATCAACTCAGTCATCTCTCCGTAGAACTTGGTAGAAGTATTGCTGAGGTGACTTTCGATGTAAATCATCTCGTCCAAATTGTCAAACTGACCATCCACTTCTAGGACGGAGACATCGTGACCGTAGTAGCTATCTGGTCCATAGAACATTTTGATGCCAGGGTAGGTACAGGTCAGCTTGCGACCGCAGGGTCTCCAGTCAATGGTTGACCCTTCATCAAACAGATAGACTGGATCGAAGCCTTCCACACCATCCTTTTGAAGTAGGCGCACACGTAACAGCTTGCTTTCCTTATCATCTGGTAGTAGCTGTGTGGGCAGAATTTGAATAACAACGTCAGCGAATTCTTTTTGTGGCTCGATGTAGGCGGTAAAGTCCGGGCGTCGGGCATTAATCGCCGCGATCACGTCTTCATAACGGTGACCCCGTTCTGCCATGTCTCGCTGGATTTTCCAGTTGACTTTGACTTCATCGCTGATGTCAAGATACACACTGAAGTCAAGAAGCGATCGCACCCGCTCATCATATAGAGGGTGAAGTCCCTCAATCACAATGATTTTATTCGGCTCGACTCGCTCCGGGGGGTCAAGTTCACCAGTTTCGTGGTTATAAATCGGCTTATCAATTCCCTGACCGTTCTTGAGCGCTTTAATTTGCTCATACATCAGGTCAAAGTTGTTCGCCTTTGGATTAAGTGCCGTTACAGCTTGCTCTTTCCGCTGTTTACGATCCAGGCTGTGATAGTCATCCAAGCAGATCACGGTCATGAACTCTTCGCCAAACAAATCTATCAATCGGCGCAGAAATGTTGACTTACCGCATCCAGAGTCCCCGGCAACACCTATTAATACCACGCGGTCTAGCTGAGTGGTCATATCTTCCCTCTAACGTAAAACATAATCTCAAAAGAATTTTCAGCAAGCCAAATCCTCTAGCTGTGGGTCAACCCATCTATTTATAGGGTGGCTCAAGAACACACTATGAAGGCATAATGTGCTTAAGTAGTGTCCCTTAGGGAAGACTCAAAGCTTGGCACGGCGTAAGTATTTACTACTAGCTGCTGAGAGTGAATTTTACCAAAATGAGACTGTCTATACAAGCCTTAATGTAATGCAGCATCATTTCACTTAAGTACTTATGCTAAGGTAGCGCGTGCATTTTGTGTAAAGAAAATATGAAATTGACTCAATCTTTACAGCTTTTGAGTCGATGGCTATGTAACTTAATAGCAGCCCAGTTATAGTTTGCTCCCGATTATCAACTGTCAAACAGGAGTTGGCATAGCTTTACAATGTTACGCTAATAGTGCTTTCTTCGGCTCTATGGGTCTTCCTGAATCCGACCTTCACGTCGGCTAGTGGTCAAAAAGCACGTTTTAGCAACACATTAAAGTCTGGTTTGGAGATATAGAAGCAATGTACAGTCCTGGCGCGACTGCTAGTTCCGGTAACACTACGGAATTCGGTACTCGCATATTTGTCTACGAAGTGGTGGGTCTACGTCAGAACGAACAAACTGACAAACTGAACTATCCGATTCGGCGGAGTGGCAGTGTGTTTATCACAGTGCCCTATAGCCGAATGAATCAAGAAATGCAGCGGATTACTCGCCTGGGTGGCAAAATTGTCAGCATTCAACCTCTAACTGCGGACAATGGAGCCAATGGAAAAGCTGCATTACAAGCTGAACCAAAAGCTGAACCAGAAGCTGAACCGCAGCAAACTCAGTCAGAGGAGAAAGGAAAACTCATGACTCAAGCAAAAGCGAAAGCAAAAGCTGACATTCCAGTCAATATCTACCGCCCTAATGCTCCTTTCATTGGCAAGTGTTTATCCAATGAAGAGTTGGTCAAGGAAGGTGGTATCGGTACTTGCCGTCACTTAACCTTCGACCTGTCTGGCGGAGATCTACGGTATCTAGAAGGTCAAAGCATCGGTATCATCCCAGACGGAACGGATGACAAGGGCAAACCTCACAAGATCAGGCTCTACTCTATTGCCTCAACTCGCCATGGCGATCATTTGGATGATAAAACTGTCTCCCTTTGTGTTAGACAGCTAGAGTATAAGCATCCTGAAACAGGCGAAACAGTTTACGGTGTTTGCTCTACCTTCCTCTGTAACCTCCAAACCGGACAGGAATTAAAAATTACTGGACCTGTGGGTAAGGAGATGCTGTTACCCGAAGATCCAGAAGCAAACATCATTATGATGGCGACTGGAACTGGAATTGCACCATTCCGGGCCTTCATATGGCGGATGTTCAAAGAGCAGCATGAAGACTACAAATTCAAGGGTTTGGCTTGGCTAATCTTCGGTGTCGCCACGACTCCCAACATTCTTTACAAGGAAGAGTTGGAAGAGTTGCAGAAGCAGTTCCCAGATAACTTCCGTCTCACCTATGCCATCAGCCGCGAACAGAAGAATCCTGAGGGTGGGAGAATGTACATCCAACATCGGGTTGCCGAACACGCGGATGAACTGTGGAATTTGATTCAGAAAGAGAATACCCACACCTACATCTGCGGTTTAAAGGGTATGGAAGACGGCATTGATGCTGCCATCACGGATGCTGCTGGAAAGCAAGATGTAACTTGGTCTGAATATCAGAGGACAATCAAGAGGGCTGGTCGCTGGCACGTTGAAACCTACTAATTAGTAGGCGTATGAACTTAAGCGACAACTAGTCATCATCAAATTTAACAGCCGCGTCTGCATCTTCTGGCTTAAAGCTAAGGTTGCAGGCGCGAATCATGTTTAGTAGGTTTGTTAAGAAATTCAAGAACCTCCCGTGCCACTTCTCCTGCCCTACTCCCTACTCCTCCCTCAAGAGAGTAAGTTGCTCAGATCATGAGAATTAAGTTAAATTTAATTAAGATAACGTTACAAGTACTTGTCTTAACCTTTACAAGACTCAAAATCCAACAGCCTTAACTCAAGGATGGAGCGGTAGTGTCGGTAAAGTTTTTGTTGATTCAACTTTTTTAGCTGGGTTTTGTTTTGCCTAATGTCGCCAGAAGGCTGATGCCAGCATCTATGACCAGTATCTAGAGGCTCATAACAGATGAAAATTTCTTGGAGAATAATATTACTTTGGACTTTACCTGCCCTGGTTATTGGGTTTTTCCTATGGCAGGGAACATTTTCTCCTGCTGCCAGTGAGATGAGTAGGAATACAGCTAGTACTCGGATGACCTACGGTCGCTTCTTAGAGTATCTGGATGCCGGGAGAGTCACCAGTGTTGACCTCTATGATGCTGGTCGAACAGCAATTGTTGAAGCGGTCGATCCAGAACTGGACAACCGAGTGCAGCGGCTGCGAGTTGATTTGCCCACAAGCGCTCCAGAACTGATTGCCAAGCTCAGAGAAGCAGATATCGACCTGGATGCACATCCCGCTCGTAATGATGGGGCAATTTGGGGACTCTTGGGGAATTTGATTTTTCCAATACTCTTGATTGCTGGACTATTTTTCTTGTTCCGTCGTTCTAGCAACATCACGGGTGGGCCGGGTCAAGCAATGAACTTTGGCAAATCCAAGGCACGGTTCCAGATGGAAGCAAAAACCGGTGTTCTGTTCGACGATGTGGCAGGAATTGAAGAAGCCAAAGAAGAACTGCAAGAAGTGGTCACCTTCCTTAAACAGCCGGAACGCTTTACTGCTGTAGGCGCACGAATTCCTAAAGGTGTGCTGCTCGTTGGTCCTCCTGGTACAGGGAAGACTTTGCTAGCAAAAGCGATCGCAGGTGAAGCGGGAGTGCCCTTCTTCAGCATCTCTGGTTCGGAATTCGTTGAGATGTTCGTCGGTGTGGGTGCTTCCCGCGTCCGCGACTTGTTCAAAAAAGCCAAAGAAAATGCCCCCTGCCTGATCTTCATCGATGAAATTGACGCTGTAGGTAGACAGCGCGGTGCAGGCATAGGTGGTGGCAATGATGAAAGAGAGCAAACCCTCAACCAGTTGCTCACAGAAATGGATGGCTTTGAAGGGAATACAGGCATCATCATCATCGCCGCCACGAACCGACCGGATGTTCTCGACTCAGCGCTATTGCGTCCCGGACGTTTCGACAGGCAAGTAATTGTTGATGCCCCTGACCTGAAAGGACGCATCGGGATTTTGGACGTTCACGCTCGTAATAAGAAGCTTGCACCTGAAATCTCTATCGAAGCGATCGCGCGACGTACCCCTGGCTTTACTGGTGCGGATTTAGCTAACCTGCTCAACGAAGCGGCAATTCTTACCGCCAGACGCCGTAAAGAGGCGATTACAATGTCGGAGGTTGATGCTGCTGTTGACCGCGTGGTTGCTGGCATGGAAGGCACGCCGTTGGTAGATAGCAAGAGCAAGCGATTGATTGCCTATCATGAAGTGGGTCATGCGATCGTTGGTACTGTCATCAAAGACCACGACCAAGTACAGAAAGTTACCCTAATTCCCCGTGGACAAGCTCAGGGTTTGACCTGGTTTACTCCCAACGAAGAGCAAGGCTTAATTACCAGATCCCAGCTCAAA
>DATNQT010000438.1:0-4793 GCA_036703885.1 Candidatus Sericytochromatia bacterium | reverse complement strand
AAACTAACTCCATGCTAAGGCTTTAGAAATTCTAAAGTTTAGGCTAGAACCGTCAGTTGTCTAACCCTTCCCTTGAGAGAGTGCCATCTCGGTACGCTAGCTTTTTCTCAAGCACACCTCAAAAAGCGCGATCGCACATCTGACGCCACGCAAGAGATCTCCTCGTAAAGCCACTCTTATCCCTCTAGAGAGTTGGGACGTTCATCCGTTTAGCTTCTACCTCAATGACGAGTTCAACTCCCCAGAGTTAGTCTCCAAATCTTAAAATACCCTGGCTATTGGCTGAAGGATCTAATAATACTAGCGTTAGAGCTGTCTGCCTCTCGAACTCTCTCTGTTGGTAGAAGGCTCTTAATCCCAAAAAACTCCATAATGTAACTACGATAAAAGCTTTAGCTAGACCCATTTTCTAAATATCTGAAACTACGGAGTTTAATCATGCACTCTTTTTTTAACCCCACCCTACCTGTAGAGCAGATATACAGCCAATCTCTTTGTTCTCGTCAAATCTCTCGCAGCCAGTTACGTCAACTACAGTCACTCATAGGTCTTTCTTCAATTCATCCCCAAGAAAACCGTCTAATTAGGCGATTGCTTCATGCCTCGCGTCGAGGTTGGCTCAACATTACTGATTAATCTCGTTTACTTGCCAACGGCAGAAGTAAACGAATTTGTACCAAAAACGAAAGCATTTATAAAGACATAAATTATTGCCACAGCTTTTGATAAATGCTCTTTAGTGAGCTTTCACCTAAAATTGGAATTTATAGGGTGGGTTATGGGTAGCCGTAACCTACCCTATCTTTTACTCCCTTCCACCACCAAAAGATTACCTATTCCCCTCTTCTCTTGTTTCCCTTGCGCCCTCGGTATAGGTATTGTTAAAGCGGTAAGGGAGTAAGGGAATAGTTACGATTACAAATGGAAAAGGACAAGCTTTCAAGCTTGTCCCGGAAATTATTGAGATGCATTGAAGCGCCTCTATTTAATAGCTTTAACCTAAAAAAGCCAATAGCTATTTTAGAATTTCAAGGCTGCACCAAATTGCACACTAACTGCTGAAGCAGAGCTATCTCGGTAAGCATTGATTCCTAACTTGGTGTCGCCATAGACAACGACATTTTGACCGAGTTGCGCCTCAGCACCAACTGTCACAACAGGAGCACTTTGATTACCTAATGGAGTAGGTTGTCCTTGTGATTCTACAAAAGAGTAGCCACCACCAAAGTAAACATTCGCATTGTTAGTGACGGGAACATCATAGGAAACCATGGGCATGATAGCACTCGTATCATCACTAAATAGTACAGCGCCCCGTGCAGAAACAGGTACATTTGGAGCGGCTAAACGACCTTGAATGTTACCGCCAAATGTTGCAGCATCGCCACCTGCGGCACTCCCACCATTGGTAACACCAGCTGATACACCACCACCGATGTAGCTAGCATCCGTACCTGCTGGTTTAGCTGAAGCCATACCAGCAGATAGTAAAACAGGAGCGATTACGGCGGTTAAAGCAGAAAGGCTTACAACAGACTTAAATGTGAGTTTCATAGTTCCTACCATCAACGATTAAAGTGTTTTGTTGCGTTGTTACTATCAATGTCGTTGGGAAGAAACAAAAGGTTCCAAAACATTCAGACAAGTTTCGAGAATAAGCTTTAAAGGTTTTAAGGACTTAAAGCCTGGTGATTATAGCTTATTGATTGATTTGACTAGGAGGTATAATCAAATAAAATTTTATAGTTTAGGGTACATCTTTCCTGAAATCTACTGCTTTTATATATTTGTTCAAATACTGAGTTCTGTTAGTGGACTCTTTGTTAACTGGCACACACTAACTAAATTAAACAGAAGATATTTTGGGATAATCCTGATTTTGTAATTTAATTTAGTAGTAGTTAGGTTGAGAATGCGATCGCGTTGCCAAACGACTTCATAGAGCAGTAACGTCGAGGGCACTACATTGCCCATTGGTGTCAACCTACCTAATGGCTTTTTAGTCGGGATGATTCTGACACTGGGCTAGAGGCTTTTTGAAGACCGCGAAACTTAACCTACTGTTAGCTTCCTTTTAATTTGTGGCTAATTTTCTCTTAATACCTTGCCAGTCGGTGGTAGCTGGTTACTTAGATTGGGAAAAATCTCCTGATTGCTTGCGAAGCTAAGGCTATTCTATTAAAGAAAAACAAGCTTTACTGTTATGGCGGATTTGTTAAGCCTGCTGTTTGCCCTCACCTTGCCGTCGCCTCTGCTGCCACGAGCAGATTTTTCCCAGTCACTCACTCGACCAAACCCCCCAGTCCTATTGGCTGACACTCGTCTTCCTAAAGAGGGTGCAAGTTCAGAAAAACCGTTCAGTAAGACTTGTACAGTCAAAGACGTTATCCCGAATCACCTTACTGGTGCATTCAATAGTTTGACGCAAGTAGCGCTCTGGGTTGGGGAACCACAGCTCGGTGTCAATACTTTCATGGCGAATCTGGAACCGCAGCTAGCGGCGTACCTAAATCCACGCCCTTTTCCAGAGCTTCATGAAAAAGCAAAAGCGGCAAAGGTACCCGTCCTGATGTATCACGACATCCTGCCGAAAAAGGAAGTCTTTTTTGATGTCACCCCAGAGGAATTTGAAAAACACCTGCAATTAATTCGGGACAAAGGCGCAACTCCCATTAGTCTCGAGCAATTGATTACGCATTTACGAACAGGTATGCCGTTACCGAAAAAGCCAGTATTGCTGAGTTTTGACGATGGTTACGGCGGTCACTACCAATATGTTTACCCATTACTGAAAAAATACGGCTACCCAGCTGTTTTTTCAATTTATACAAATGGCGTCGGCAAGAATATCGGGAGAAGCCATGTTAGCTGGCAGCAACTCAAAGAGATGGCAGCTGACCCCTTAATTACAATTGCTTCCCATACCATCTCTCACCCACGGGATTTAAGAGAGCTTCCCGATGACAAGCTTCAGAAGGAAGTGCAAGAGTCTAAGCGCGTTTTAGAAGAGCAACTAGGTATTCCCATTCGCTACTTCACTTATCCCGAAGGGAAGTATGACAAGCGGGTTGCCGAACAGGCGCGTCAGGTAGGCTATCAAGCGGCGTTGACGATGGATGACAACGATGAGCGCTTTGCTGGGGAATCAGAGAGTTTGTTGGCAGTTGGTCGATTCGGTCAGTCGAAAATAGAGGAGGTAGTCGCCAAAGCTTGGGGAGGCACTCAGTTACCGGGATTCAATAGCGGCAGATTTGACTTTACAGCAGCAATCCAACGTACTGAAGTCACCATTGACAAAACTCCTTTCATCCTAATTTCTGGAGGAAAGCCGATGACAATTCATGCTAAAAGCCGCTCTCAAGTTCCAGAAATTCTGGCAGAAACTAAAGCCGTTGCTGGCGTAGATGGCGGCTTTTTCTCTCTGCAATATTTAGACTCAAATGTAATGATTGGGCCTGTCTATAGTCAAACGACTAAGAAATTTATTCCCGGCAATAAGGGCGAAAATCGTAAACTAGCAGGACGCCCTCTCGTGCTGATTAGTCCACAAGCCGTGAACTTTATTCCGTTTGAGCCGGATAAACACAACACCTTAGAAGGAATGGAAGCAGCGCTACCGAATGTAACCGATGCTTTTGTGGCAGCCGCTTGGCTGGTTAAAGACTCTCAACCGCAGTCTGCTAGTACTTTCAAAAGTTTGTTTGATTTTGACGCAACTCGCCATCGTGCCTTTTGGGGAATTAATCAAGATGGACAACCGACGATTGGCGTATCTAAAGAACCGATTGACTCGGTTTCATTAGGGGAAGCACTGGTGAAAGCAGGTTTCCGGGACGCTGTGATGTTAGATTCCGGTGCGAGTACTTCACTGGCTTACAGAGGTGAATCTTTAGTCGGTTATACTCCCCGTCCCGTGCCTCATGTCGTTGCTCTGTTACCCACTGAGTCGGATAATGACTCAGAGTGTGCGATCGCACATAAATAATTAGTGCAGCGACGTTCGGCGAGCGCTCAGTCGAGCCGTGGCGGAAATAACTATCCAGTTGAAAAAGGTTAAAAAGCTTACTGCACGAGCTTTCTTTCCTTCTGCCTGGTCACTGAGCGTGTCGAAGTGCTGCCTTCTGCCCGGTCACTGAGCGTGTCGAAGTGCTGCCTTCTTGCACTAGGATAGTCGCCCCTGTCAGTGTATGGCGTGTTTTAGCAAAAGCTTTCAGGGGCGATCGCCTGTTATGTTTCCTCAAACTCCCAAGCTGCCTGAAAAAAGTCTCGTTCGCACAACATTGCATAGCGATACGTTGACTTGACCGATGTACTCATGTTTGTGTAGCGGTCAGTTAAACCTTCTAACTGTTGAGCCAGTTGCTCAAACTCCTGCTGATTATAGGTGCGAATCCAATCAGCATATTGATGGTCTGGAATTCCCTTCTGAGCGAGTTGTTGACCCAAAAAAGCATACAGACGCATACAGGGTGTCATTGCTACCGTAATTAAACCCGCATCACTACTCCAAGCTGTTGCTAGTAAAAAGTCAGTATAGCGGCGCGTCGCTGTGCCAGGTTCAACCTTTCGTAAGTCTATCCCCCATGCGGTAGCATACCCTTCGTGAAGGCGTAGTTCTTCCAGAACGCCTCCAGCAAATGTATGAAAGGCATTAAATCCTTCCCAGTCGGGGGCTTTAGCAGCAGCAATACTATAAGCACGAGCAAAAGCTTCCAAGAAAAACGCATCTTGACCAACGTAATAGGCAAATTTAGTGCGTTCAAGCGTACCTGTGGCAATGCCTTGGACAAAAG
>DATNQT010000437.1:0-3581 GCA_036703885.1 Candidatus Sericytochromatia bacterium | reverse complement strand
AAAATCCCCATCCACAATCGCCGGAACTTTCCCCATTGGGTTAATCGCTAAGAATTCTGGTTGCTGATGAACGCCTGCTTGCATATCCAGCAACACAAATTCGTAGGGGACTCCTAGTTCTTCAAGATACCACTGGACAATAGAAGCCCGACTCCGGGCACCGCCATACAGTTTTAACATTGCAATCTACAGTCTAGAGAACTTTGTGAGTGTATTCGTGCTGTTTAACATCGTCTTCTTTGCGGACGACTCGCGTTGCATTTAGCACCCGCTTGCGTTCTGTAGAATAGTTGAAGTCATTGCGTGTCGTACCAACTGGTATATGGGACTGCGCCACTTGACGACTCTGATAAGTACGTGCTGCCGCGATCGCACGGGTGGTAAACTCATCACAAAACTGAGCCTCTGGTGGGAAGTCAGCAGGTTTTTGGGGTGTTTCGCCAGTAATCAACTCTCCGATAGTTGTGCCACAAGCTAACGCATAAGAGGTGGGGATTCCTTTGAGAATCGCTTCTAAAGCCGCCGAAGGGATAGGTTCGATCACTTTAACTTCATGAACTTCACCATCTTCTTTAACAAAGCAAGTTGCTAAACCAACAACCACATAGCTATCAGTTGAGAGATCGGGCGCATGATTCAAGGACGTTGCCACTGCCATAAGACTATTCCAGTTAACGAGCAAGAACCCAAGACAGTCATGAAAATCTCTTTCTCTACTCAGCACTGAGCACTCAGCACTCAGCACTACGTTCAAGACAAATCAAGGGCTTCGGTTGCATTTTAGCAGTATCCCGTGAGCCAGTTCGTAAAGCCTTACATACCTAGTCGGTTTGCAAACCCTACAAATGGGTGAAGTAAATTGTCGCGTAGGCGAGTTAATCTTTCAGGAAATCAGTAAAACGGTGCTGTAGAGTTCTTAAGAATGTCCAAAACTCTGAGGAAAGTCCGGGTGTTTCTTTAAGACAGTAAAGACGCCTTAGTAAGTGACACACCAAGACCAACCAGTAGGGTGCTGCAAGCCGTAATGTTGATTCTAGATAGGCCGCAGGTACTGTTGAGGAAGATATGAACGCTCATGCTTTTGTAACTTGGAAAGATCAGAATAGACAGTGGTTACCGATGCCCCGTAAGAGCCAAAGGCGTCTAACGGCTCCTGTCAAGCTGGTATCCCAAAAAGCTCAGAAACAGTCAGTTCAAAGCATACGCGCTCGCGCACATAGCCAAGCCAAACAGGGAGACTATAAGAGTGCGATCGCTCTGCTCACCCAGCTGATTCGCCGCAACCCTACGAGTGCATATGATTACAATAACCGAGGGTTGATTTACTTTCAAAGTGGTCAATCGGAAAAAGCGATCACTGACTACAACAGGGCATTGCATCTCAATCCCGAATTGGATAGTGCCTACAACAATCGCGCTAATTACTACGTCTCTGTAGGACAACTGGCAGAAGCACTCACAGACTATGAGAAAGCTTTAGACCTTAATCCAGCCAATATTCGGACGTGGATTAACCAAGCCATTACCTTCCGTGAGTTAGGATTATACGACTTAGCGATAGAAAATCTTGATACCGCTCTAATTCTAGGCAGTTTGGAAGACCATATATACGCCGAACGAGGTCGTACCTATCATCTGCGGGGTGACTGGAATTGCGCGATCGCTGACTATCAACGCGCCCTCAACCTCCTGCCTCACTCAGGTGCTTCTGGTCGCTTACGTCGGAAAGTTGAAACCTGGATGAGCCACCTCTTGAAGCCCCTAAGTGCTTGATTAATTATTAGTTATTAGTAGTTAGTTGTTTGCGAAGACTAATGACCAATGACCAATGACTAATGACTAAATTATTCATCCTTCGTATTAGCATCTTGCCAGACGACCTGACGCTGATTTGGGTCAACCCTAGAGCTTTGCTCTTGCATAACGCTCTTTGCTTGTCCAGGGTCGAAAGAGCGCTTAAAGTCGGTGCGTAAATTCTTGACTCGCTCCTCAGCTCGCTTGACTTCCGCTCGGACTTCTCCCAACTTACTTTGCTGTGATAGATGGTAAGGCAACAGTTGTGCCAGTCCAGTGATCGCGGCAGCTGAAAGCACTATATTAACAACCAACTTGGCACTCGTTTCGCCAGCGACAGCTCGGAAAGAATGACGCTGCTGACGGCGCTGAGTCCGGGGAACCACCCGACGGGGTTCCAGTGGTTGCATTGGTCTAGAAGGTTGGATTGCGTTCATCTGTATCAGAATACTGGGTTTGGAAAGCCAGCGCCGAGAAGTCGGGGTGGATAGCGTTTAAAGTGAGCACACCTGATTTAATCTTGACTGCTTTGTATTTCAACGAAAATACGCCTAAATGGACAAAGAGCCTATCAAAGGCAGTGGCACGCCAATAGTATCAGATACTTTACAGCGGATTGCTGTGTTATCCGGAAAACTTAAGCGGCCAGTCAGGGGCGAGAAGCATTCATTGTATCAACGTTTTACCGTTCTCTCTAGAAGAGGACTTTCAACGCTAAACCTTAGAGTAGCCTCTCGCCTACCTCAGATAAGCTCTCTGTCGCCTCAAAGACGGGACTCTACTTGTACAGTTCCGTTGCCAAGCGGAAAGCAAGGACACCAGGGATCAGTGCCACGACTAGAGCCACGAAGACCTGAGTATCTGATATAGACATTGTTTAACATCTCCTTATTTCAGAGTTCATCCCTCATTAATTGCGTGAAATTGACCCTGTGCGAAATATCTTGTAACAAGATGCAATATAAATGCCCAGTGATGAATCTTGCTAGCCTAATTGCTATCATTGACTTTTCAGCCGAAAGTACCCATAAAAGGTTAAGCTTGGTTAAGGAATTACCAGTTTTGCGATTTTAGCAGCTTGCGTCGCGGTTTGCCTTTACAATAATCTGTTTTGATTCATTTTTAATGCTAGACCAAGTTTTTAACTTACCTTTCGATGTAGGAGTGGAAGCTCCGTTAGTACTGCTGATTTTAGTCGTACTAGAGGCTGTATTATCTGCGGATAATGCGATCGCCCTAGCTGCGATCGCTCAAGGACTAGAAGATAGCAACCTCCAGCGTCGTGCGCTCAACTTCGGCTTGGCAGCTGCCTACGTCCTGCGAATTACCCTGATTCTTACAGCGACTTGGGTAGTGCAGTTTTGGCAGTTTGAGCTACTAGGAGCCGCCTACCTGCTGTGGCTAGTCTTCCAGCACTTCACATCCGAAACAGAGGAAAATGATCGACATCATGGACCTCGGTTTACTTCAGTCTGGCAAACAGTACCAATCATTGCCATAACTGATCTAGCGTTCTCCCTCGATAGCGTCACAACAGCGATCGCGATTTCAGACAAAACCTGGCTCGTCCTTGCGGGGGGTACGATAGGAGTCATCACGCTGCGGTTCATGGCAGGATTATTTATCCAGTGGCTTAAAGAATATGCCCACCTTGAGGATGCTGGCTACATCACCGTTGGCTTTGTCGGATTGCGACTTTTGGTGAGAGCGCTTAAACCAGAATTAGTACCGTCTGAATGGTCAATGGTTGCGGCGATCGCTTTAGTATTCCTTTGGGGATTCTCCAA
>DATNQT010000436.1:0-14049 GCA_036703885.1 Candidatus Sericytochromatia bacterium | reverse complement strand
TGCGCCGCTATGGTACTGTCCCTCACGCGGGGTTTGGATTGGGATTTGAGCGGGTAGTGCAGTTTATGACGGGTATGGGGAATATCCGTGATGTAATTCCCTTTCCTCGGACGCCTTTAAGTGCGGAGTTTTAAAGATGCGATCGCACCAGCCCTGTGTCTTGGTGGCAGGTTTTAGGTGGCGAGGTGGTAGGTGATCGGCGTGTCTTAGAGTTAGAATTTCCCATATATCCTAATCTTTTCAAGTCAACGTCATAGATTTTTCCCTAAAACCTACCACCTACGACCTAACACCAAGACACAGGGGTAGTGCGATCGCACCTTTAATCCCCTCAGGAATCAGGAACCGGGATTAACTCGCATCAAGGGTTGACCATACTCCACAGGTTCACCGTTTTCAACTAAAATTTCTACGATTTGTCCAGACACCTCCGCCTCAATTTCATTCATCAGCTTCATCGCTTCAATAATGCAAACCGCCTGACCCGTGCGAATGCGATCGCCCACCTCCACAAAAGGAGCTTCATCGGGGGCAGGCGATCGGTAAAACGTCCCAACCATCGGTGACTTAACTTCTTCCCATTTTGGGTCTACCGTTGAGGATGCCGCCGTGGGTACTACTGCTATCTCTCTGGCGACTACCTCAGGCACAGGAAGAGGCACAGTTGGTACTGCCACTGAGTCTGTAGGTATCCCCACACCGGAAGCCGCGATACTGCTAGACCCCCCTAGGCTTGGCTCACTAGTGGGCATTGTGCGAATACCTTTACGCACTGTCAGTTCAAAGTCAGCGCTTTTTAAGGTCAATTCAGCGATGTCAGTTTGAGCGATCGCGGCTAGCAGTTCGCGGAGTTGGTTAAAGTCTAATGGCACAACTAAATAGGGGCTAGGGATTAGAGGCTAGGGGAAGAGATTTCTCAGAGAGTGGAGATACAAAGGATTCTCTAGGGTCTCTTACAAGAAACGCCACAAATACGACTACGCAATAAAACGATGAAAGTCTCTCCTCACTTAGCACTCAGCACTCAGTTCACAGTGAGCTTGTCGAACTGCACTTAGCACTTTCAAGACAGAGCCTCTCTTGCTTTGTGAAATACAGTTTACTCGCGACCCATGTAGGAATCGTTACGGGTGTCGATTTTAATGCGTTCTCCTACTGAAATAAACAGAGGTACCATTACCTGAGCACCTGTGGAAACCGTAGCAGGTTTCGTGCCTCCGGTGGCGGTATCGCCTTTAACACCTGGATCGGTAGCGGTGACTTCCAGCACTACAGAGTTTGGCAGTTCCACTTCTAGAACCTGCTCACCCCAAGTAACCACGTTGACTTCCATTCCCTCATTGAGATACTTGACGCGATCGCCAATTTGAGTAGAACTTAAACTACTTTCCTCATAGGTTTCCATATCCATGAAGACAAACTGGTCACCTTCTTTGTAGGTATGCTGCATCGTGCGTTTTTCCAGGTTAGCTTGGGGCACCGTTTCCCCAGCCCGGAAGGTTTTCTCAACAACATTCCCAGTCTGCGCATTTTTCAGCTTTGTACGAACAAAGGCGGAACCTTTTCCAGGTTTGACGTGGAGAAACTCCACCACCCGCCACACAGACCCATCTAACTCAATCGTGACACCGGTGCGAAAGTCGTTACTAGAAATCATGAACCTGTTTCAGAGGGCACAGAACAAAACGCTCGATAGACTCGAAGCTCGCGTTGCTATCGGCAATTTATTTTACCCCTGTTGAGTAACATCCCACACTTTCCTAGGGAGCATTACACAATTCTTTTAAGCAGCTCTACCTAGGCTAAAGCGATCGCGAGAGGATGGTAAGTAGGTCGGCACAATTAAGGTTAACTCTCGCCAAGTCGTCATTGGTCATTGGTCATTGGTAAGGGTTTTCCATATGCTTACGCTTCGTAACATAGTTCGGTTTATTCCCGCCTACCAACTTAGCGCTTCTAATTAGAAATGGAATGCTGGCGACGGGCATCCATATGGCAAGATGAAAAATGAAGTTTTTCTACCCCATTTCAAGTTTCATGGGCGACAACACAGGCTCGGTGAGTTTTTATCTTCCCTAGCCCCCTGTCCCCTCTCTAGCTTCAACAGACAAGTATGAATGCGAGTAAACAGCAAAAGATGAAAGTCTCTTTCCTTACTCAGTACTCAGCACTCAGCACTCAGTACTTTCAAGACAGCTTGCAGTGATATGTTTATGCGACCTTCAAAAATTTTAAAGCTCGGTTGGTATCAACGCTTGGCGAAGACCAGCCTCTTAGCGCTGCTCTTAGTCACGCTCTCAATCGGTCTTAGCGGGGCTTGGTGGGATGGTGATAACGACAAACCTAGCCGTGAGAGTCGATTACCCGTTGGTAATGCAATTACAGACGGTAAAGCCCTGCTGCGTTATGCCCTACCAATTGAGAATAAGCAAGTCCGAGATATTCAAGCCAGTCTTGAAGATATTGCTAACCAACTGCGGGGTAAACGCTGGAGTCCGATCAGCAGAGATGTTACTAAAGCTGGTGTGATTTTAAGCGATCGCACTGATAAAATTCTCGGCGATATCCCAGATGAGCGGAAACCGCAAGCCGAAGCCTTGATTGCCGACATGAACAAGGACATTGCCTTAATCCGAGACGCGGTTGAAGCTAAGGATAAAGAAAATACCTGGAGTCTGCGAGGCAAACTTCTCGACCAAGTCGGTGAGTTGGAAGAGCTAATGGTGAAGGACTTTCCCTTTGAGGTTCCTGCAGAATACAGTAACCTACCTCAACTCAAAGGTCGCGCTACGGTGGAGATGACTACAAGTAAAGGGAATTTAACTGTGGTTGTGGATGGCTACAGCGCTCCCGTCACCGCTGGCAATTTTGTTGATTTGGTTGAGCGAGGTTTTTATAACGGACTGGAGTTCACCCGTGCCGAAGAGTCCTACGTACTGCAAATCGGTGACCCACCAGGACCAGAAGAAGGTTTTATTGACCCTAAGACCAATAAATACAGGGCAGTTCCTTTAGAAGTGCTAGTCAGAGGTGACTCAGAACCCATTTATGGCATTACCCTAGAAGACGCTGGGCGTTACCGTGACGAACCAGTGCTTCCCTTTTCTGCCTATGGTGCCGTGGCGATGGCACGTCCTGGACTTGATCCAGATGGCGGATCTTCTCAGTTCTTTTTCTTCTTGTTTGAACCCGAATTAACCCCAGCAGGTCGCAACCTCTTAGATGGGCGTTATGCTGTCTTTGGCTATCTAGTAGAAGGCAAAGACGTACTAGAAAAGCTCAAAGAAGGCGACATGATTGAATCTGCAAAAGTTGTTCAAGGCGGGGAGAATTTAGTCGAGCCGCAAGTCGCTTACGCTGATTAGAGACGATAAATAGTCATTGGTCATTGGTCATTAATCCTTAGTGAAAGAAGGGCAAGTCAATACAACTGAGCAGGTAGGCGAGAATAAACAGAACTACGTTACGAAACGTAAACATACCTGAAACCCTTACCAATGATCGATGACCGATAACCAATGACTAATGACTCAGAAAGCGCTTGACCTCCATGCCAATCATTGACGTTCTACTGGTAATCACACTAGCTATTCTGGCAGTCGTTTTACTGCGCGGGAGCATCCCAAATCGCCAGCAGCAGTTGGAGGCAGCTTTTAAGCGACAGCAGTTGGAGGATGCTTTCTACCAGCTACTGGAAGAGCAAAACAGTTGTATTTCTCTAATTCAGCTAACGGCAACAGCAAGGGTGGATGTGCAGCAGGCGCGACAGTACCTGGAGAGACAAGTGCAGCTATTCTCGGCGGTGCCTGAAGTGGATGCTGATGGAGATACGTTTTATCGCTTTCCCAAGCTGCATAGGCTGCCCTCTGCGGATAAATCAGCATGAACGCTGAAAGGTTTTCCCTACTCGTTCAAGATATTGGAGAACAGGGTCTTCTAGAACGGTTGCAGCGTTTTTGTCCGGCTGATGTTGTGGGCGATGATGCGGCTGTAATCCCTAGTCCAGAGAGGGGTCAATCGCTAGTCGTGACGACAGATGTTTTGGTGGATGGGGTGCATTTTAGCGATCGCACCACCTCCCCTGAAGATGCGGGTTGGCGTGCTGCTGCCGCTAATTTGTCAGATTTAGCCGCAATGGGAGCATCCCCTCTGGGAATTACTGTAGGTTTAGGCATTACTGGCGATGTCCCGGTTAGTTGGGTTGAGCAACTCTACCAAGGCATTACGAATTGCTTAAAACAGTACAATACGGTGATTGTCGGTGGTGATGTGGTGCGATCGCCGATTATTAGTCTCTCCATTACTGCCTTCGGTCAAGTCTTACCTAACCGAGTTATCCGGCGATCGGCTGCTAAAGTAGGAGACGCAATTGTCGTTACTGGCATCCACGGTGCTTCGCGGGCTGGGCTAGAATTACTCCTCAACCCAGAATTTGGCGAAAATCTCAGTACTGATGAGCGATCGCTTTTAATCCAAACTCACCAACGCCCCAAACCTAGACTAGATATCTTACCAATTCTCTGGGAAATCTTACATTCCCACTCCCCACTCCCTACTCCTCACTCCCCACTCCCCACTCCCCACTCCCCACTTCCCCTAGCCGGAATGGATAGCAGCGATGGTTTAGCTGACGCTGTTTTACAACTGTGTCGTGCCAGTGGTGTTGGGGCAAGAATTGAACGAATCAGGATTCCTCTGCCACCATTTTTGAGCCAACTGCTATCCCCAGAGCAAACTTGGGAATGGGCTTTGTACGGTGGGGAAGACTTTGAACTCGTGCTGTGCTTGCCTCCAGAATCTGCTATTGCCTTAGTGAAACAACTCGGTGAAGGTGCAGCTATTATCGGCAAGATTACAACGGGTAACGAAGTCTGGTTAATTGACAGCACTGGTGCTTATACCGATGAAGTTCTGACTCTCAGCCAGGGGTTTCAGCACTTTTAAGTTGCAGATGGGTCGAAACCTGTAGGTCAAGGCACTGGGTTAGGGTTATCTATTTCTCGTCAGATTGTGGTAGAAAAACATGGTGGCATTCTGAGGTGTAGCTCATCACCAGGGCAGGGGACAGAGTTTGTAATTGAGATTCCAATTCACCAGTAAGTCTAGGGTGTGTTTTCTTGCCCCTTTCGATCTCCCCCAGCCGCCCTTAAAAAAGGGGGAGAATCAAGTCTTAGTCCCCCTGTCTTGCTCAAAGTTTTGGGGAATCCCGGTATGAAAATCCCGATAAGTACAGCTAGCAGTCCACAAAACTTGACCATTCTCCCACCAGCAGTACCGTTGCCGTCATCTGCGACATTTCGGAAACTGAGTTAAAGCAAAAATTAGCAATCGACGAGTCTTACTTAAAAGATTGTTTTGAGACTTTTCAAGCTCTAGACTATTGGCTTGGTAAATGGGACTTGGATTTTAGAGTTTCACGATTTTAACCTTTTGCCTTGTTCCTCGCCAAAAATCAAAATGTGTTGAGTTTATTGGTGGTAACGTTCCTCAAGCCAAATCCGCATTTCTGCTTCAGAATCCCGACATACTGAGCGTCCCGTGGTTGGATCGTAGGCATACCACCAGGTATTCCCAGTTCTGTCGGTGCTTTGCCAAACTTGTGGCTCCTGCCCCTTAGCAATGGCTGTGACTACCTGCTCCCAAAACTTATTTAGAAACGAGGCAAGTCTCGGTTGCTTGACTGGTTTCGGTGCGTTTTTTTTGAAAAGAATTTCTAGTCTTTCTCTGTCCGAGCAATTGGTATAGTTTGTCATAGAAAGCCACCTCGTTAGCCTGAATTAATTCGTTTTTTTTTCACAAATCCACTCTATCGATTACTACCTTGACAATCAAAGCATTATTTGAATAGCGTGTATGAATAAAATTGATAGATAGATCTCAGCAATCCAGCGGTTTCTACAGGAACTTAGATACAGGTAGCATCATTCATATGAGTGAAATTAATCCCTATAAATTAAAAATCTCTCAGCTGCGTGCTTTAGTTGGTGTTGCTGACTATGGAAATTTCAGTGAAGCAGCGCTGCACATAAATTTATCTCAATCAGCAATCAGCCATGCGATCGCCAGTTTGGAAGAGGAGTTGGGTGTAGTGCTGCTCTCGCGAGGGCGTCATGGCGCTCATCCGACGCCAGTTGGGGAGCGAGTGATTGCCCAATCTCGTGAAGTGCTGCACTTGCTAGAAGGCATTGTCAAAGAAGCCAATCTGGAAAAAGGTTTACATGGTGTAAATGTCCGAATTGCCTCGTTTCGTAGTGTGGCGACTCATATCCTACCCGGCGTAATTGCTCGGTTTCGCCACAGCTTCCCAGAAATTGCAGTAACGATTATCGAACATATCGATCACGAGGGTGTGGAACAAGCTTTACGCGAAGGTCGTGCCGATATTGGCTTTACCCACGTTCCCAGTAGTAATGAATTTGATACTTGGGAAATATTGCGGGATGAATATGTTGTCCTACTCCCCCCAACTCCTAAATTGAGGAATCCTCATCTTACTTGGGAGCAATTAGCAACCTACCCTTTAATTTTTCCTACTCCCGGTGATGCGTGCTATACCCTAATCCGCAACCACTTACTGGCTTCGGGATTTCCGTTAAAAGTTGCTTACGAGGTCAACGAGGACTCTACTATTGTCAGCATGGTGGTACAAGGTTTGGGAGCTGCTATTCTTCCTCGATTGGCAGCAGAACCGATACCACCAGGAATTCAGGTTTACAATTTACCAGTTCCTTTGGAGAGAGTAATTGGAGTTGCGGTTCTCGATAATGCCCTTGAGACTCCAGCTGTCTTCGCCTTTCTAGACACCCTCAGAAATGTTGCTCGATTTAGTACCAGTACCAAAGTAGCGGTTTAATAGGGACATATTTTCTATAGTGCGATAAACAGTCTCTAACTCAGCTGTGCAAACAAATCGGCGAGAACCGTATTGGAAAACAAGAAACCTTCTGGGTCACTAAGCCTCAGATACCAACTCATTAGCGGTTTTTGGGCATTTCCCACTTCAATAACTTCTCGGTTAGCCCCTAGAACTTCCACCCAGCCTTGTCGGTAGTGGGGCTGTAAAGTTGTCCAAATCCGTTTTAGGGTCTTTTCCCCAAACTGCTTGGTTAGCCTTGACAAGCTTAAACCTTCTGCCAAGCGTAAACCTAGCATTAAAGTTTCCAACAAAATCTCAACTTCTGAGGTTTCTGGACACTCCAAGACGCCACCTGCATCAATTAGCTGTTGTACCCAAGCGTAATATTCTTGGCGAGTACGAGGTCGAGTGAACCGACACCCTTGGACGTAGCTGGCTGCGCCCATCCCAAAACCATAATAAGGACGGTTTTCCCAATAAACCCGGTTGTGGCAGCACTGATGACCGGGTAAAGCATAGTTGGAGATTTCATAATGCTCGTAACCACCACTCGTGAGGATTTGCTGCGCTAGCTTGTACATCTTGGCAGCCATATCATCAGTTGGTAAGGGCTTTGCGCCAGGAGCATACTGTCGTCCAAAGGCGGTGACTGGCTCGACAACTAAGTCATAGCTGGAAATGTGGGTGGGCGTTACTTGAACGGCGGCTTCCAAGGATGCCTGCCATTGCTCTAATGTTTGGTAGGGCAGTCCTGAAATTAAATCCAGGCTCCAGTCGGGAATATCTACCTGACGAAGTAGTTCAATAGCTGCAAAAATATCATTAGAGTTATGCGATCGCCCACAAATACTTAACAGTTCATCCTGAAATGCCTGAACCCCCAGGCTGATGCGATTTACTCCGGCATCTCGGTAGCCCTTTAACTGTTCTAAGCTGAATGTTCCTGGGTCCATTTCCATAGAAATCTCAGCCTCGGCAGCAATACCAAAGTGCTGGTTCAGCGTGTCCAGGATGCGTCCTAGCTGTTCGACGGCTAACAACGAAGGCGTCCCACCGCCAAAGAAAACGGTTTTTAAAGAACTCCCTAAGGGAGGTATCGTTTCAATTTCCTGACACAACACCTCGACATATTGTGCGATCGTACCGGAAGTGCTGCCCGTCGCCCTATCTCCGACTACAGAAACTGGAAAGTCACAGTAGTAGCATCGCCGTCGGCAAAAGGGAATATGAACATAAGCGGAACTGGGAGTTACCGAAGCAACTGCTCTCTCAGATTTGTGTAAGGAATTTAACACGTTCTTTATTGCTAACAGACTTTATTTAGTCAGCCAATCCTTAAAGCTTGATTAATAGTTATTAATTAAATGAGTTTTTTACGTACTTTTATTGTTATACAAGTGCCAAAGGCAAGTTCCTATCGGCAGGAATCGCAGTTAGGAGAAGGATCAGGAAGATAAGCGCTCTCTAGGGGCTATCCTACAGACTAAGAAATCGAATTGCTAAAACTGTTCGGTTATACGGGCAAATTAAATGAGTTATCTCACCCAATTGGCACTCATAAGCGATAGGACGTGAAAGATATAATGAATCTGACTAGCAATTATCACTTTATTGCCTATTAAATTCCTTAAGGAATTTCCACTTCATTTTACTTGGATCGAAATGATGCTTGATTTTGTCATTATTCTTTTATTCATCCTAGCAGCAGCAGGTATAGGGTTTGACAGTGTTGAACTACTGCCGCTCCCCGTACAAGACCAAGTTACCAACCTGGAAGCTTTACGCTGGACTACTGCTGGCTTTGCCGCCATTATTGGCTTTGCTGTCGGGTTAGCTGTCCAGGTTGCCTATCGTCGCTTCCAATCGCAAGTCCGTAAAATGCCAATTGAGGTTATTTTAACCAGATCGGTTGGTTTGGTGCTGGGATTGCTTTTAGCTAACTTGATGCTTGCCCCACTTTTCTTGCTGCCAATTCCCTTGGATTTTGTCTTTATTAAGCCTTTGACAGCAATTTTGGGCAGTGTAATGTTTGCTTTCTTGGGCATCAGTCTGGCGGATACCCACGGCCGCACGTTCTTACGACTGATCAACCCCAACAGCCTTGAAGCTATTTTGGTGGCAGAAGGCACGCTCAAACAAGCGACTAGTAAAGTTTTAGACACCAGTTGTATCATTGATGGTCGGATCGAAGAACTACTTAATACTGGTTTTATCGAGGGTCAAATCCTCGTGTCGCAGTTTGTCTTGCAGGAGTTGCAGCAACTTGCTGATGCTGCCAACGATCAAAAGAGAATTCGGGGACGGCGGGGGCTGGATATTCTGAATCGGATGCAAGAAGCTTACCCCGATCGCTTGGTGATTCACCCGGCTGATTATGAAGACATTCAGACAGTAGACGCCAAGCTGGTGCGTTTCACTCAGGAAATTAATGGCACTCTCCTTACTAATGATTACAACCTCAGCAAAGTCGCCAATTTGCAGAAAGTACCAGTTCTGAATGTCAACGATTTAGCTCAGGCACTACGCCCACTTTATCTACCCGGTGACAGCCTTGAGGTGAAAATTCTCAAGGAGGGCAAAGAAGCTGCTCAGGGAGTTGGCTATCTGGATGATGGAACAATGGTTGTTGTTGAAGAAGGCCGTAAGCACGTTGGTGGTGAACTACGGGTTATTGTCACATCAGCTTTGCAGACTTCTGCCGGACGAATGATTTTTGCCCGACCTCAAGCGTCGGTTGCTGTCTGATCGAAAAGTGCTGGGTAGTGAGTGCTAAGGGCTAGGGCGTGTTTTCAAACCCTTCTCTCTCCCCCAGCCCCCTTAAATCATCTCCCCCAGCCCCCTTAAAAAGGCTACCGTGTCATACACAAGTCAGTAGACCTCTCCCCAAACCTCTCTCCGAAGCGGAGAGGGGTTTTGATTATGACTAAATATGGTTCCCCTTCCCTCGCAGGGAAGGGGCTGGGGCTTAGGTCGGGGAGCGCTTTGAGCAAAACAAGTCACTTGTGTGTACACGGTAGATTCAAATACAACCTGCCCAAGGGGGTTACCCTGTTTGCGATCGCTACTTGTTCGGTTTCCACACTTAATTGTTCGCTAATTTCTGTATTAAAAAATACAGTTTAGCTAGCATCATGATTCTGTTCATGTTATGTTTGAGGGAGTGAATAATACATTAAATAAACACGAAGGACTGTTTACCGTGAACAAAAATCGTAATAACAAAGCCCAAACCGCTGCCGCCGCTCATCGCGTTAACCTGCAAAAAAACTTAGAACATCGTCTAGAAGTAGCTAGAGCTAACGGTGATGAAGTCTTGATTCGTCAACTGCAACAGGAAGCGAGCTACCTCAACTTGAACTAAGTTTCCTCAAAAAATTAATTCTGGCATCTGAGACGCTTCGTTGCTCAGAATGTCATGAAAACTTAACAGGGATGTCAATTGGTCAGTATGACATCCCTGCTTTTGTTGTTTTTTAGTGCCGACTGGGGTTAGTGGAAAGGAAAAAGACTGACTTAACGACCGCCTACAACTACATCTTTTATCCGCAGGTGGGGACCCCCGACACTAACGGCGAGGGGAGCCTGTCCTCCCTTTCCGCAGCCGCCACTAACATAGAGAGAGTCGTTTCCAATCGCCTCAATATCTTTGAGGGTTTGGAAAACATTGCCCGTCAGGGTGACATCGCTGACAGGTTCTGCAATCTGACCGTTGCGAATCATGTAGCCTTGCGCTGCCGCAAAGGTAAACATTTCACCATTAGTCTGTCCGCCCAGCATCCGCACGGCATAGACACCCTCTTCGATATCACTAATCATCTCTTCAAACGAGCAATCTCCCGCTTCAATGCCTGTATTAGTCATCCGGACAATCGGAGGATAGCTTGCACCAATTGCCCTGGCATTGCCTGTTGGTTCCTCGTCCATCTTTCCCGCCGTTTCGCGGGAATGTAGGCGCTGGTTCAAAATACCATTTTTAATTAAGTACTTGCGTTGGGCGGGAACTCCTTCATCGTCATACTTGAGAGAACCTGGTAAACCGCTGAGAGTGGCATCATCTACGACGTTTAGCTGCTCGATCGCTAAGGGTTTACCTAGAGTCAGTAATTCTTGCATCCTGGGATTTTCGTAGACAAAATCCGCTTCCGAAAGATGCCCAAATGCTTCATGAATAAAGACACCCGCTAGATAAGGGTCTAAAACCACGGTATATTGTCCGCCTTTAACCGACTTGGCGTCCAGTTGACCCACGGCACGTTTTGCCGCACCGAGTACTTGGTCTTCAATGCCAGTGAGAGCGTCGTAGTCAGAACGCGAGTGAACCGACTCAAAGCCTTGGCGAACCACACCCCCCTCAGTACGAGCAATTGCCCCAAATCTTGCCGACACATCCAGTCGTTCTTGAGCAATGCAAGTGCCAGTGGAGTTGACAAAATAGGTAATGCCAAAGCGATCGCGCATACTCACCATTGTCGTCTGAATCCGGGGATCGTAATCCAGCAACAGTTGATTGTATGCCTCGATTAACCGTCGTTTGTCTGCCATCGAGACGCCACGAGGATCGCGACCTAGTGTCACCGATACATAATCTTGAATCGGTTTTAGGGGGGCTAAGAGAGTTTTTTCTTTGCCCACCAGATGAGCTTGAGAAATCGCTTCAGAAATCCGGTCTTTTAACTCGGCTAAACCATTAAACGTGACAAAACTCCAGCCACCTTTATGACAGGCGCGGATACCACCGACAAGGTTAAAACTACGGTCTACAGCATCTAGTTGAGAACCGCGAAAGGAAATTGCTGTTGACTCACTTTGCTCAACCCGAATTTCCAGGTAATCGATCGCATCACCATAGGAAGCGATCGCCGAGAGTAACTGCTCCTGCATTGAGATATCCAAGCTCTTAACTTCCCTAGTTCTTTTTGTTTAGATGGATTTAGCTGACTTACGAAAACGTTGAATAAAACCCCTTCTCTCCAATTTAGACGAAGAACCAATCACCAACGATCAATGACGAGATAGTTATACTGGTGGTTGCAACACAGCTACTCAGATTTACAACTGTAGATTCGCCCTAAAAGATTTCTATGCAAGAGCGACTTTTTCATGCCTTGAGGGCTTTAAAGCACCACAGTGGATGGATAATCTGGAATTTGTTTTTGGCTTTTATACCGTTGGCTTTGAGCGTTTGGCTATTTCGCAGCCCATCTCGCTCGCGCTCTATTTTATGGTGGGTGGCATTTCTAGTTTTTATCGCCTTTTTACCCAACGCACCTTATCTTCTCACAGACATCAAACATCTGATTGGAGCTATTCGTGCCGACTATTCCATATGGATCGTTGTCCTAGTAATACTCCCACCCCACCTGATTGCGATCTTCGCTGGCTTTGAAGCCTACGTTGTATCTTTAATCAACCTGGGCTACTACTTGCATCGAAACAACGCCAGCAAGTTTATCGTACCGGCTGAGTTAATGACTCATGCTCTATGTGCGATCGGTGTTTATTTAGGACGCTTTAAGCGGTTTAACAGTTGGGACTTTGTCACTCAACCAGACGATCTGGCAAGAAGTGTACTCGATGATTTAACCTCTAAACGTCCATTATTGGTGATAGCACTTACGTTTGCGATCCTTACGATTTTGTACTGGTTGATGAAGCAGGTAACTTTATCCCTTTTGCTGAGAATGCGTCATAAATCCTCTGGCAGAAGTGCTTCCGAACAAACCACTACAAACCCCTAAGACAGACACAGACACTTCAACTACTCTTTAAGCTGGGAAGGCTGTCAGTTTTAGATATTTACTGGCTTATCAATTAAACATTTAGTGGAGAGTTGGCTTTCTTTCGGCTTGTGATCGGGTCTTTCTGAGTTCATAACTGATAAAACTTCCCTAAGACAAGTGGCTTAATTCTTCTTGTAATTGGGTAATGCTGGCATATTCCTCTTGCAGGAGATTCAGCAGGCGATTATATAGAGGAATAATTTTTTGATAAATCTCTACATTTTTGGGAAGCGGTTGTTGTTGCTGACAAGCCCCAATCATCTGTGATGCTACATCTAAAGACGGGATTTTCTTGAGTGCATACAGTCCCAAAACAGCTGCACCTAGGCAAGTGCTTTCGTAACTGGCTGGCACAGTAATTTCTTGAGCAAAAACATCTGCCAAAATCTGTCTCCAAAGAAGGGATTTCGCTAAACCTCCTGTCGCTTGAATGCTTTTTGGTTTGCCAATGCAATCTTCTAGCGCTTGCAAGACTAGGTTCAAATTAAAGGCAATTCCTTCTAGCACTGCTCGAATTAGATGGGCTTTGGTATGGCGCAATGTTAATCCGAAAAATGAGCCTCTAGCGTTGGCATCCCATATTGGTGCTCTCTCACCTGTCAAGTAAGGATGAAAAACTAAGCCGTCTGCGCCTGGTGGAACGCTTTGAGCTAAGTTCATCAATAAGTCGTATGGATCTTTATTCACTTCCTTTGCCTTGGCAACCTCCGCTTCACCGAGTTGATCTCGAATCCAACGGAATATCACCCCCCCACTGTTAACAGCTCCGCCAATTACCCAGTGGTTTTCAGTCAAAGCATAGCAGAATAGTCGCTCTTGAGGGTCTATCCAAGGCTGCTCAACTACGGCTCGAACTGCGCCACTTGTCCCAACCGTCACCGCGACATTTCCTGGTGAAATTGCCCCCACACTCAGGTTAGCCAGTACGCCGTCACTTGCCCCCATGACGATAGGTGTATTAACGGGAATACCTAGTTCACGGGCACTTGCTTCGCTGATTTTCTCTACGATGTGGGTTGTCGGGACTAATTGCGATAAGTGATGTTGTGTAATTCCAGCGATTGAAAGCGCCTCTTTGTCCCAGGTTAGTTCCTTTAGGTTCATTAAACCTGTGGCAGATGCGATCGAATAATCCACTAGATACTGCTCAAAGAATCTGTAAAAAATATATTCTTTGATTGAAATAAATTTAGCCGCTTGCTTAAATATCTCAGGATGCTCATTTCTCAACCAAATCAGTTTTATCAAAGGGGACATCGCATGAATTGGTGTTCCGGTGCGACTGTAGATAGCCTGTCCCTGTTGGTTTTCTTTGAGTTGATATGCCCACTTGGCACTACGGGTATCTGCCCAGGTAATGCTTCTGGTAAGTAGTTGTCCGTTGTCGCCAATCGCAATTAAGCTATGCATCGC
>DATNQT010000435.1:0-3574 GCA_036703885.1 Candidatus Sericytochromatia bacterium | reverse complement strand
CAATTGCGATCGAGCTAACCTATTTTTTTCAACCCTTACTGTACTTGACCTTACAGGAGAGCAAATTGTCGATCTCACTCCTCTGGACTCTTTGCTTAACTTACGCATACTCGCACTGGGCAGCAATCAAATTAGTGACCTTAGTCCGCTGAAATCTCTGACTAACCTAAATAGGCTATCCCTCAATCTCAATCAAATCAAAGATATCAGTCCCATAAAATCTTTGACCAATTTAACTTTTCTCAGCCTCGAATCTAATCGCATCTCTGACATCAGCTTTCTCAAATCCCTAATCCAATTAAATATTCTCATCCTTAACAAAAATAAAATTTCTGATATTAGTTCGCTGCAATCTCTGACCAGCCTCATTTTACTCAGTATCGACAATAATCAAGTTTCTGATATTAGCTATCTAAACTCCCTGACAAACTTAGTCGGGGTGCTCCTCAATAACAACAAAATTGGTAGTATCAGCTCTTTAGAATCTTTAATTCAACTAAATTTTATCAACCTCGATGCTAATCAGATTTCTGACATCAGTCCGTTACAATATCTGGTCAATCTTAGGGTTTTAAGCCTCGCTAGCAATCAAATCTCAGACATCAGTCCCCTACAATCTTTAACCAACCTAACTGGACTCATTGTCAGTCGCAATCAAATCTCTAACATCAGCTCCCTCAAATCCCTAACTCAGCTCAATCACCTCAATCTTCAAGGAAACCCACTTATTAACAAAACTTGTCCAGTCAATCCAGAATCTATCTGTCAGTTGTAACTACCTAGATTTTATATTTATTATTCTTGCTTAGGATTCGCTTGGAGTTGCCGTAGGACAGCTTCAGCACGTTCCAAATTGGCTTTGGCCGCTTGAATTTTTTGATCGGCTGCTGCTAACCCAGCTTGAGCAACATCTCGATCTCTCCGTGCAGTATCCCGCTGTTGCTGTGATACTGCACCTTGGTTGGCGAGAGTGGTAATTCTCTCCAAAGAGACTGAAGCCAACTGGAGTTCAGCAAGGGCAGCAGCTCGGTGGGCTTGCGCCTCCTGGAGTTTAGCTAAGGCATTGGCTCGCTCTGCTAAAGCCGCTTCAACATTGATTATCGGTCGCCCACAAACTGTTTCATTTTTATCATTTATGAGGCAAATGCACTGTGTTTGGGCTTTAGGAACATAAGGCAATGACAATACAGCGAAAAGGGATAGAACTCTAAGAAGACTTGAGGCTGCTAAGAAAGTTTTCATGATTATTTATATTATCGGTAGAGGCTATGTTCCCTCTCAGCCTGTCCTCATTTACTAATACTCCAAAAGCCAAAATCCTATATCTGCTAAGGTCGAGAAGCCTCAGCATCGATGGAAAGACAGTGATATAGCCGGGACGAGTAACCATTCACTGAGGTCTGATATTGAGAGGCATCCTCAGCAAAGCAGTTGGGCGGTTCTGGCTGTATCGAGGCTTTAAAATTCACTAACCATAAATCCAGGGGTCGCGGTAGTTGAGCTAGCGTTCCTTGGAGAGTAGTCGCGGCAGGGCAAGCCGTCCCTTGGCATTGGTTTTCGGTTTGATGAGCGAGAAGAAATGTTGGATTAACTAGCGATCGCTGTAACTGGGTAGCACGTTTAAATTCCCAAGCAAGTCCCATCATTTCACCTGTCTGTACGAGGGTGTTATGAGTAGTGGCAATCAGTACTGGCACGGATGAAGCCTGTTGAATTACTGGCAGCAGCAGGTCGGGACGATAGTATTTTTGATAGCCTAGATTGCTGACTACAGTGATACCACTCAATAAGCCCATGAGCCAGACGAGTACTACGGCTAGCTTACCAGTGGTTTTGGAGTGTTCTGTGTTTTCTCGAAGCGATACCTTTGAGTCGGCATTGGGTTTTGTATTACGAGCGTTAGTTGCATTCCAGCTGATTGAAAGTGCTGCTGCCAATAGTACGGGGACGGCAGGGAAGTAGACGAAGTTATACCGTGCGCCCCGTGTCAAGTCAGTACCCAGGAAGTAGGTAATCGCGAAAAATAACGCGATCGCTCCCAAAACAAAACCGCCCAAGACCCCTGTCGCCAAACCAGTCCCAGGCTGTCCCAGCAGCGCTTTGAAGCCCTGAACAAGAATCGGCAGGGCATAGATTAAAAACACGAGCATCACAGCACCAGATGCCATCACCACAAAGAGTGATGGTGCTTCTACAGGAAGCAGACACAGCATAGTAATCCAAGCTGCGATCGCCTGAAAAATTGGGCCGATCTCTGTCAAAATGGTGCGATCGCTGCTCATAATCCATTGAGTCATCTGGGAATCATAGCTTGCCTGCCACACGGGTATCCAAACCAAACATCCGATAAGAGTCCCAGCAGCAACGGCACAAATTCGCCACCAAGAGGACTGGGGAATGGGGATGGTGGGGTCCCCTCTGGAGATAAAGGGCAATGGGGAGTGGGGAGTGGGGAAGAGTTTTCTTAATCCTTCAGCTAAAGGACTTCCCAGAATCCAGAATCCAATTAAAGCGATCGCCTCAGCACACAGAGTCAAGCTAAAAAAGTAGTGGGTGGCAATGCCTAAACTATTCACAACTACCCAGCACAGGGCAATCCAGATGGGCAGAGGTTTCTGACGGTTTAGATACTGCACAGCAACCACTAGACAACACAGTGAAGCAATTACCCAGAGAATTCCTAAGGCATAATGACGGGCTTCCTGTACCAGAAAGATGCCGAAGGGGGAAACTGCCATCATCGCCGCCGCGAGTTGCCCGACTAGCCTAGAACGAAATGCTAAAAAGCCCAGACTATAGGCGGCTGGAATTGAAGCCACGCCAAACAGGGCAGGAAGCGATCGCGCTGCCCACAAAGAAACATATCCTCCTGATGCTGGAAATAACTGCATCCACCAGTGAGCCAGTACAAAATACAGGGGAGGATGATGGTCTTCTGTAATCAGGTGATGAATGACCGCCGATGCCCCTGCACTTGGGTTGGGCCGCAGGGGCGCAAGGAGAGCATCCAGGGAAATTGCCTGGTCTAGCGGTACGGTTTTAAAACTATTGCCCAAGCTGAATACCAGCGTGGCAAACTCATCCGTCCAAGGGGGCTTTCCGGTTAGCTCTAGGAAGCGCAAGGCAGCGCCAATGGTAATCCAGACCAACAGCAACACGGGGAAAGGACGGTCAAAAAAGCTTTTCAACGGATGCGACCTCAATCAACGTCAGTAACACGCCAACTGAGCTTAAGATTAAGCCAAAAGTTCCAAACTGTAACAGCAGCAATGGCGATCAACTTGGCTACATACTCATTAATCCCTAAGAAATTGAAGAAAAAGTTCACGATCAAAACATTCAACACCAATCCAGCAAGACAGATAATGTTGAACTTGATGAGCCGCTTGATGCGCTGACGCTTCCCTGGCTGACGACGGGCGATATCACCAAACGTCCAAAAATCATTCCACAAGAAGTTATTGATAATTGCCAATTCTCCAGAAATGGCGGCACTGCTAGTCAATCCCATACCTTGGCTACGCAGTAAATAAAATATCCCCAGATCCACAAATACTCCGCTGAAGCCGACTAA
>DATNQT010000434.1:0-3632 GCA_036703885.1 Candidatus Sericytochromatia bacterium | reverse complement strand
AAGGTTTGCAAACCCATTTCCACAAGGGGTGACTAGCCCCCTGCTGACCGATCCGGCGTACCTGTTGCTCCAGACGTTTCTGTTCCTCGTGCGGAATTCCCACTAAGATATTGCGACTCTGCCAGACTAAGACAGCAAGTGTCATACCAATACACAACGTCAGACCGAGTGCAGGCCAGGGATTAAAGAGAACACCATAGCGTAAGGCTGCCCAGGTAAAATGCGATCGCAATAGCGAGAGTTCATAACGCCAACCCCAAAGGCTCAACGGCCCCAGACTGAGCCAAAGGATGCCAACCAACAACCACCGACCATAGACTGTTAGTTGATGTAACCGTTGTACCTGTGCTTTAAAGGTGGGGTTGAGGGCTGATTGTGCTGTTTCGGTTGGAGGCGTCTGGGCGTCTGACTGATCCATTTTGGCGGTAAGGTGAGGTCGTAGCGCTTGATATCCTGTAGGTTGTGTGGAAATCGTAGCGGTTCATGCTAGCAGCGTTTAAGTTTTAGCAGTACGCTCTCTCCACCAAGCCAGCAGTGTGCTGGCAATAAAAATACTTGAATAAGCGCCTGCCGTAAACCCAATTATCAAACACAGAGCGAAGTTTTTCAGCGTTTCGCCGCCAAACAGGAAGATCGAAAACAACGTCAGCAACACCGTTAATGTTGTGTTGATCGACCGAGTTAGGGTTTGATTAACTGCGTCATCGACAATTTGGTCAATGTGTATATCCGGATTCTGGGCGATTACCTCCCGCACGCGATCATAAATTACCACGGTATCGTTGACCGAGAAACCAATAATCGTCAGGATGCCAACAACGAATAAACTATCAATTTCAACATTTGCTACCAGACCCAAGATAGAAAATATCCCAACGGTGATCAGAACATCATGGAACAGGGCGATAAAGGCGAAGAAGGCAAAGTCGAACTGGAAGCGGAAGGTCAGGTAGATGAGGATACCCGCGAAAGAGAGAATGATCGCAAGTAAGCCAGAGCTAAACAACTGCCGCCCCAAGGTAGGTCCAACTGTATCGTTCTGGATAGTTTTTGGGTCAAACGTGCCTACTTTTTCACTTAAGGTATTTTGCAGCTTGGTACGTTGCTCAACATTTAAGTTCTTTGTCCGAATTGTGAACGCTTGTTGTTTCGCGCCCAAAATTTGGATGCTACTATTGCCCAACCCTTCAGCCTCCATCACTTGCCGCACGGTTGCGATGTCGATGGGTTTGTCGCAGTTACCGGGTTTTGTGCAATCTAACTCGTATTGCAGTCGCGTACCGCCGACAAAATCTAAACCCAAACGTAAAGGCGACCCCAGTGTTGCGGTGGAAATCACCATACTGATGATGCCAGCGAGAATGAAGGCGGCAGAGACAGTCCACCAAAGTGATCGCTGTTTAATTACATTAAGTTTCATCTCTACCCTTCTATGATTTCACTGCTGCTGGTGGCTTAGGAATAAATAGTTCAGGCTTTTGACGCAACCCCGGAAATCCTAGAACCAGCAAGAGTAGGAAGGTACGGCTACAGGTAAGAGCAGTAAACATACTCACTGCCACCCCTAAACCCAGTGTGAGAGCAAAGCCTTTTACCAATCCTGACCCTAGCCAAAACAGCGCCGCACAAGCAATCACCGTAGTCACGTTACCGTCCAAAATACTAGAAAATGCTCGGTAAAACCCTGACTCTACAGAGCGATACAACGTCTTGCCCGATCGCAATTCTTCTCGCGTCCGCTCGAAAATCAGGACGTTAGCATCAACTGCCATGCCAATACTGAGAATGAAGCCAGCAATTCCCGGTAAGGTTAGGGTAACGCCTAACAGATCAAAAGCCGCGATCGTTAGCAGTGCGTAGATGACGAGGGCAACATCAGCAATTACTCCAGGAAGTCGATAGTAGACTGCCATGAAAATTAATACTAAAACCAGACCTCCAATCCCAGCATAGATACTGCGTTGAATACTGTCTCGCCCCAACGTTGCACCTACTGTTCGATTCTCGACGATTTCCACGGGTACGGGTAAAGAACCTCCCCGCAGTTGCACGGCTAATTCATTAGCGGTTTCGGCAGTGAAGCGCCCGTTAATCACAGCACCGCCACCCGCGATGCCCGTTTGTGCGTACTCTGGTCCTACGGTAGGCGAACTGATCAGAGCATTATCTAAGAAAATCCCAATCGTGCGACCAGTTCCTGCTAAATCCTTGGTCAATTGGGCAAATTTTTCGCCTCCTGCCGCATCGAAGCGCAGGGCAACATTCCAATCATTACCGGTTTGCAAGGGTTCAGGACGGGCGTCTTTGAGGTTTTTACCGCTTAAGCCAGCTGATTCAAACAGATTTAAAATCGCATCATTACTACGCTGGAGAGAGGCTTGATTTTCGGCGATCGCTTTTTCATCTTTTGCCTGCCGTAGCAGTGTCTGCTTCAGTAATAATTCCTGTCTCACCTGTTGTTCAATTGGCAGTTGAGCCTCGGTTCCGGGTTTTTGTTTCCGAAACTCTAGCTGTGCCGTACCCCCTAATACCCGTTCTGCCTGTTGTGGGTCATTTACCCCAGGAAGCTGTACGAGGATTTGATCGGAACCAACGGTTTGTACTACGGGTTCTGAAACCCCAAGTCCGTTGACCCGACCTTCAACAACAGTTTTTACCGCCTCCAGTTCCTCTGAGGTGATTTTTTTAATCTCTTGTGTGGTCTTGACCTGAATTGTCAGTTGTGCCCCACCTTGTAAATCCAGTCCTAGCTGGATTGGCAACTTCACCAGCACCGTGATCGCCGCAATCACGAGAACCACGATGAAGGCTAATATCAAACGCTGTCTTTGCATAACTTACGAACCGCCGCATCCAGTGACATCATAGTCGTTTTTGGCTGCGATCGGTCGAGCAGCGATGCCCTGTGTTTGCAGAACTTAAACCCGCAGCGTCATCATCTTTTGTACAGCCTCTACAATCTGCTGGGGTTGGACAATTGTTAAATTCTCCAAAGCACCGTTGTAAGGCGTTGGGATATCTTGAGAGGCTAGCCGCAGCACTGGGGCATCGAGTTCATCAAACAATCGGTCATTGATTGATGCTGTTAACTCTGCCCCAATTCCACCCGTTTTCATGCATTCTTCAACAACAATGACCCGGTGGGTTTTGCGAATCGAAGCGCCAATCGTCTCAAAATCTAATGGTTTGAGAGAAATCAGGTCAATGACCTCTGGGTCAAATCCTTCTTTTTCCAGTTGCTTCACCGCTTGCATGGCGTGGTGACGCATCCGGGAATAGGTGAGAATGGTGACATCTTTGCCCGATCGCACGACTTCCGCTTTATCGAGGGGCAGCAGGTACTCCTCTTCTGGCAGGTCTTCTTTTAAGTTATAAAGCAGGACGTGTTCAAAGAACAGAACCGGATTATCGTCGCGGATGGCGGATTTGAGCAGCCCCTTAGCATTGTAAGGTGTAGAGCAGGCAACGATTTTCAGACCCGGAACGGCTTGGAAGTAGGCTTCTAGGCGCTGGGAGTGTTCAGCACCCAACTGACGCCCGACACCACCCGGACCCCGAATGACCATCGGAATTTTAAAATTACCACCGGAGGTGTAGCGCAGCATCCCGGCATTATTGGAAATTTGGTTGAA
>DATNQT010000433.1:0-8918 GCA_036703885.1 Candidatus Sericytochromatia bacterium | reverse complement strand
TGCGATCGCATCAACCTCTACATGGATGAAAGCGAACAACTTTATCCCGAACAATCAACAACCGCAATTATCACCTATCACCCAGCAGCCAAATACTTCACCGCTTAATTTCTAGGGTGCGCCGCGCGCGCATTCCTTGGTGAATTATACTCGTTACCAGGCTCTTCCTGGTAACGCAGCTCCGGAGGCTCTGGCTCCACTTACAGCAGTAAAGCTTGTAGTATCGTTCCAAAAACTGTCCGGAGTATTGGCCCAGAAGGTAATGTCATTGCTGACAATGCGTAACGCCTAAATCTAACACTTGCGTTTAACCAAAGCGTCCACTAATGTACTCTTCGGCTTCTTTGGTTTGGGGAGAACCGAAAATTTGTTCAGTGGGACCAAACTCCACCAATTTGCCGCGTCGTTTGCCTCGATCGTCCGTTTCGGTATTAAAAAATGCCGTCCAATCCGCGATTCTTGACGCTTGCTGCATATTGTGAGTCACCGTAATAATTGTGTATCGTTCCTTCAGTTCTAAGCACAGTTCTTCGACCTGTCGCGTAGAAATGGGGTCGAGAGCAGAGCAAGGTTCATCCATCAATAAAACATCGGGCTTCATAGCGATCGCGCGGGCAATACAAAGCCGTTGTTGTTGTCCCCCGGATAACGCCGTTCCTTTATCTTTCAGCTTATCCTTGACCTCATTCCAGATAGCTGCTTGTCTGAGGGAAGATTCCACTAATTCATCCAGATTTCCTTGATATCCGTTGGTTCGGGGGGCATAGGCAATATTTTCATAAATGCTCTTGGGAAACGGATTCGGTCTTTGAAACACCATTCCCACCTGTCGCCGCAATTTGACGGGATTCACTTGCGGATCGTAAATATTACGGCTGCGGTAAATGAGTTTCCCTTCCACCTTGGCACCAGGGATTAAATCATTCATGCGATTGAAGCAACGCAATAAGGTACTTTTACCACAGCCTGAAGGGCCGATAAAGGCCACAATTTTTTGACGGGGAATTTTGATATAGACATCCACAAGGGCTAAAAAGCCATTGTAATAAACCTTTACGCCTTCTGCATCAAACACGCTATCGTCCGTTTTGAGTTTGGTATTACTGTCAGTCATCTGAAATAGTCTCCTTAATCTTGACAACTCAAGTTAATTAATGGCTGGAATAGCGTTGCCGCAGATAGATAGCGACGCCATTAAGCGCCAAAATCAAGATAATCAGCACAATAATCGTCGCTGCGGCTGCACTGGCAAACCCCGGTTCAGGACGAGTGATATAGCTGAAAATTTGAATGGGTAACGCCATAAATCGTTGGAATAAACCCGGATTAAACGTGAGGAAACTGACAGCACCCACGACCACCAAAGAAGCAGCATCCCCCATGGCGCGGGAGACAGAAATAATCACCCCCGTAAGAATTCCCGGAATGGCATAGGGTAAGACATGGTGTTGAATGGTTTGCCATTTGGTAGTTCCCAGTCCATAGGAAGCATTTCTCAGGGAATCGGGAACGGCGCGGATGGCCTCCCTCGCCGTGACGATAATGACAGGTAAAGACAATAGGGCAAGGGTTAATGCCCCCGAAATCAAGGTAGGCCCAAACCCTAGTAAATAGTTAAAGACCCCTAAACCCAGTAAGCCATAGACAATAGAAGGAATCCCCGCTAAATTCCCGATATTTATCTCAATCACGGCAGTCCACCACTTTTTAGGCGCGTATTCCTCTAGGTACAAAGCAGCCCCTACCCCAATGGGAACCGCAACCAGAAGGACGATTAGTCCCAGAAAGAAACTCCCAATAATGGCTGGACGGATACCTCCGCGTTCGGCAAAACGCGAAGGCGTTTCCGTGAGAAACCCCGGTGTTAGCAATCTGCCAAGTCCATCATGAAGGATATTAAGAACCAGTAAGGCCAGGACAAATAAACCGATGAGCAACCCAATTAAGAATAGATACTCAAAGACTTTACCGATCGCTTCTCGGCGTTCTAGGTTATCGGTAAATTCGGCAGTTTTGACGGAATTGTTTGTTGAAGTTGATTTAACCATAGCAATCAGTCGTATTTTTCCTTAAAGCGACTAGAAATCCAGAAGCTGGCCATATTGAGAGACAATGTAATCACGAACAGAACTGCTCCCACCGCATACAAAGTCTTAAAACTGAGGCTACCCTTGGGACTATCTCCCCCCGAAATCTCCGCCATAAAAGCGGTCAGGGTGGCGACGGATTCCATGAAATTGACAGTGAGGCGAGGCTGCGATCCAGCCGCAATCAGAACGGTCATGGTTTCTCCGACTGCGCGGGAAACGCCTAAAATAATCGAAGCCATAATCCCAGACAAGGCTGCCGGAAGAACCACTTTAAAAATGGTTTCTAGTTTGGTAATGCCCAAGGCATAGGAACCTTCCCGCAGAGAACGGGGAACCGATTGAATGGCATCTAAGCTGATGGAACCGACGGTGGGGGCGATCGTAATGCCCATCATTAACCCAGCGCTGAGGGCATTAAAAATCTCTAAGGGGAAAAGATGCCGCAGAACCGGAGTGACAAAAAGCAAAGCAAAGTAACCATAAACTACTGTGGGAATTCCCCCCAATAACTCCACAGCCGGGCGTAACACGGCTGCCACTTTCGGTTGGGCATATTCACTCAGGTAAATGGCTGAAGACAACCCCAAGGGAACCGCCACAGCCATAGCGATCGCAGAGGTTAAAAACGTTCCGTTCAGCAGCGGCCAGATGCCAAAATGGGGTTCGGCAAACAGGGGAGTCCATCGGGTATCCAGAAAAAACTGGGCTAAAGAAACTTCTTGGAAAAAACCCAAAGTCTCTTGGAAAATGATCCAGACAATACCAAAGGTTGTGGCAACGGACACGAAGGCACAGGCAAATAAAACCGCACCAATAATCTTTTCTGGGACATCTTCAGAAGCTTTCTTAAGCAAGGAGTCATCCGCTGCGAAAAGGGAGTCATCAAAGGAACTAGGAGTTAGGGTCATGGGCTTGAGATTTCCTGCTTAAATAAAGTTAGTAAGGGGTTCACCGGGTTTGGCTTTTTTGAATTTCGTTCCGGTTTCACGCCGCTCAAATTTTTGCTTAGTTTTCACATAAGCTTCATCGGGTAACGCCACATAGCCCACACCATCTACCCATTTCCAAGAATTTTCTAAATAGAATTTCACGAATCTTTCAAGGGAAGGATTGGTTTCAAGGGCTTTTTTATTGACGTAGATAAAGAGGGGGCGAGAGAGGGGGCTATAGATATTTCTCAGAACGTTATCAAGGGGAACTGGTTTAACACATTTTCCATCCGCATTTTCAATCGCCACCCCGTTCAATTTGTCTTGGTTTTGGAGCAAGAAGGCAATTCCCATATAGGCCACTCCCGATTTATTGCCAATCACCCCTTGAACGAGGGTATTTTGGTTGCGGCTGGGGGTAAAGTCGGTACGACTATTTTTCCTTTTACCCGTTACGGCTTGGGTGAAATAATCAAAGGTTCCCGTATCGGAAGGAGGGGCAAACAGCAACAGTTTTTCGTCGGGAAAGTCGGGATTGATTTGCTTCCAACTGGTAATCTTGCCTTCGGATTTGGCATTCCACATTGTGTCTAATTCTTTAATCGTTAGACATTTGGCAAAGTTATTTTCCTTATTAACCACTACCGCAAGACCATCAAGAGCCATCGGCAGTTCAATAAATTCGATTCCTTTGTCGGCACATTTTTTGATTTCTTCCTCTCTGATGGTGCGAGAAGCCCCCGCAATCTCAAGGTTTCCCGCACAAAACTTGCTAAACCCTCCCCCTGTGCCGCTGGCAGCGACGCTGACTTGGGCATTGGGATAAAGTTTTTGGTATTCTTCGGCTACGGCGAGGGAAACGCTAAAGCCCACAGCACCACCATCAATACTGATTTGCTGTTCCTTATCTCCTGAATTGCCACAACTCGTCATTAGGTTGCCCATGACGATGAGAGGGATTAGGTAAAACAAACGAGAAAATTTCATCTTTCTACCCCCGTGGAGACCCCCGCTGTACCCGTAGGGTCAGCGGTGGGAGGAAACGGGGGATATTTTATGGAGGTCAATCCCCCTAAAATATCCAAGTTACTGTGCATAGAAATAACCGTCCTTTTTGTGAATATGTTTGCAATACTTATGACTGATTCCTTGAACCAGCCCATCAGGTGTTGAAATATTGAAACTACCTGTGGCACGAGTTGCTACCCGCCCAACGTAAGTCCCTGCTTTCTTCCCTGCGGTGACAACTGCCTTAACAATGTCCCCTGTCTGAAACCCTTTGTGAAACTTGGTTCTAGAGCAATAACGAATCGGAAACCCAAATCTGTCAGTACGGCATTGCTGACGGGTTCCGTGACCTTTAGCAGCAATAAGCATCTTGTTAACACCTGCTGTGATTAACTGCTCTGGCGTGGATGCTCCAACGCAAGTAGCATCCCAATAGTGAGTCTTGCCTAAGCCCCGAACAGTTCGGTTGTATTTGGTAAGCCCACCTGTGCCAACCTCAACAGGTAAACCTGTTTTCTTGAGGCTTTCGTACAACTTCCATCGAGTTGCATTGACGGCTGCCGTATCAGCTAACGGTTTTTTAGCTTGGGACAAGATGCGTTTGAGTAAGTCAGGCTGACCTTTCAGGAAATCCTTGATATCCTGACTTCCTTTCTTCTGATTACAAGGAACGCAGGCTAGACATAGATTGCTGACTCGATTAGAACCTCCTTTTGACCGAGGATTTATATGCTCAATCTCAAGAGGAGTGTCTTTTGCCCCGCAGTAGGCGCAGGTTCTATTCCACTTGAACAACAGAAACTCGCGAATCTCGTATCCCGCCAAAGTTCCCTGCTGATAACCAACTCCGCTAATTTCAGCATCCTGCATCTGTTGAGTGTCAAATCTGACCAACTCTTGAGAGACAGCAGTAATTTGACACAATGATGACAGGCGCTTAACCCAGGTTAGGATGTTAGCAACTCGACTACTTAAAGATGGTGGCAACCAGCCTTGAGGACGGGTGCGATTGAGGAAACGTGGCTTGCGATAACGGGTTTTGCGGTTGCGGCGCGAGCGTCTTAACTGGCGGCGTGAAGTTAAAGCATCCCGAACCTGAAACCCTCTATGTTGTAACTCGGCTACCCAGACAACTTCTCCAGTGCTGTCGTTGACAAGTGCTAGCGAGCGTGGTTTTCGCTCCAGGGTCAATTTTGACTCGTAGCGATTCTATCTTTGAGTCGATCGCCTCCTCCTTCAGTATCACGGTGAAAGGGTAGCGGCGAAATACAGCAGCTTTCCCTTGAAATAACAGCATTCTTGCCCTACCTAGATGGATAGGATTAAGAGGCTGTTTGTTGGTGTCTAAAACGAAAACTTTACTCACTCGTGAGTCTCCTTGCGGGTAATGTTAGCTTTGACAATGTTTAAGGTCGGTACTATCTCAAAAGCACTGTCTCCCAAATGACTGTTTAACTTTTGAGTTCTAGAGCTTGGAACTAGCTACGCATCCCAAGGTAGGAACTTTAACACTTGCCTTAAACGGAGGTATTTCTACCTGAGTCTGGTCAACTAGGGCTGTATTTCAAGCCCCCACTGTACCCGTAGGGTCAGTGGTGGGTTGTTGACAGCATTTGAGTGTAACTTTGGAAAAATGAAAGTGAATTAGGCGTTTAGGTTCAGAACTTTCCCTTAATTTGGTCAAAGATGGCACCGTTTGCAAAAAACTTCTTTTTGATCAAAGGCCACCCTCCTAAATCTTGAGCATTGAACAAAGTTTTAATTGGGGGAAATTGCACCTCTGCGGTTTGAGCGATAAAGGGATTGACCGAACGGTAGCCTAATTTGGCGAATTCTTGCTGAGCTTCGTCTGAATAGAGAAAATCGACAAAGGCTGCTGCCACTTCTCTCGTTCCATGCTTATCAACGTTTTTATCAACTATTGCCACGGGATTATCGATAGAGATATTGAGGGGAGGAACAAAGTAACTGGTTTTGGGTCGGTTCGTTCCAGCTAAAATCACTTCATTTTCATAGGTGATTAAGGCATCTCCCTGACCTTGTTGGAAGAATAAGTCGCTGGCTTCGCGGGCATCTTTGGTTAGGGTGGGAATCTTTTTATAGACTTTGCCCACAAAGTCAAGGGCTTGTTGAGGTTCGCCTCCTTCTTGGGTTACTGACCCCCACAGACCTAAAAATTCCCAAACGCCAATACCCGATGTTTGAGGATTTGCTGCAATCACGTTTACATCTTCGTTGGCTAAATCTGCCCAAGTTTGAATATTTTTGGGGTTGCCTTCTCGGGTGACAATTGCCGCCACAGAATGACTAACTACTGCCCGTCTAGGAACTCTGTCCTCCCAACCAAAATTAATCAAACCAGCTTCTTCGATGCGAACCACATCCAATGGGAGGGCAAGATGCACCACATCGGCTTCTTGTTTGCCGGCAATGATATCGTCGGTTTGCGCTAAAGACCCGCCATAACTGCGTTCAAAAATGACGTTTTGGTTGTGCTCTTTCTTCCACTTTTCAATAAATTTAGGGACGATTTGGTCATGGGCCGCTTTCGTCACTGAGAAGGAAACTAGGTTGAGCTTGACCTCGCTTTGATTAGCCCCACTCGCGGCAGAGCAAGCAGCAATTGACGCAGTTAGAATTACACCTAGTAAAAACAAGACGATGTACGCTTGGACTGAGCGTCCTAGATGCTGGGCTTTTTTGAAAAATTGCCCTGAAAATCGCACCAATTGGGAACTGGCTGCGATCGCAAATTTTAGAGACTGAACGATCGAAGTCACTGAATTTTGCCAAACTTGTTGTTGATTCACCGATACTTTTTCTTTAACTACGGTATTTCTATCAAGTTTTCGTAGTTACTATGAGGAGTATAGAGTCATCAAATTAGAGTTTTCAGTTTTCTTAATGTTTTCTTAATAAATTCTCTTAACCTACCGCTACCATGACAAAGAGTCCAAACTCACACGCGCCTGCCGTGGTCGCTAAACAGTTAGAACTGACTAACTTACAGCAAATTGCAATCAGATGTACCACAAAATAAATTATCTAATTGGTTCTAAAAATAGACCACAATGATTAAACCAGTGGAGAGCATTTTCATCTGTAATCCCATTGATTGCTTTGGTGAGCGCGGCATCAAGAGTCTCTGAACTTCGGGCAGCTTCAGAAGGCATAATCCCTTTAATTTTTGACCAACACAATTCAATTGGTGATAAATCCGGGGAGTAAGGTAGTAAAAATTTCACGTTTACCCCAAAAGATTTAATCAAAGTTTCGACAGTCTTAGCATGACGAACAGGTAAGTTATCCATCACTATTGCTCCTTTCCATAACTGCGACAGTAAGATTCGTTCGAGATCAACCATGGATTGCAATTTGCTGTAAAAACCTGGAGGCAGAGCCTCAAGAAATGGGTTCCCCGGTAGAACCTGGAAGAAACCAACAAAAAAGCACCTTAAAAAAGGTGCTTTAATGAACATGAACTTTCCTTGTCCGACCAAACTTTTACGAGTGATGCCGGGGAGTGCGCGCGCCGGCAGATGCTCCTACCATCGAAGCAACTAAACCCAATAGCGAGCCGAACAAAAACGACCAACCAGCTTTCGCAGCATTACCAGCAAGATTGCGAGCATCCTGAGCAGTTACGTTAGGCGCTTGGTTCGGCAAATCCACCCCGCCCTGCTGCGCTTGATTAATTGCTTCTCCCGCATTCGCAGCTATGACGCCAAAAGTACCGGCCACGCCATTTGCTAACAGCCAAGAGCCAATGGTTAAGGTAGTTGCCCACAAAATTGCTCCATTTAAAAGCGCTGTGTTGCGATTCATGGGGCCGCAAGCGCGAGCAGTTACCCAACCGCCAACGCCCAAGCTAATTAACAAACTTATAATTGACCAAATTCCGACGTTGGTACCCACTTCCCCTGAAATACTGCGCGGAGCTCCTGAACCAGCAATGCTGCTCAACCCGATCGCAGCGCCCAATGCACTTAATACTAATTGCGTGGCGATCGCAATTACCAAACCTGAAAAAATCGGACCCCACCGCACTCGATCGTGATATTCAACCACTTGATTCACTACTGTCGGCTCGGTAACAACATTATCTACAGGTCTATTTACGTATGACATAGATTTTCTTCTCCTCAGAGAGTAGCTGTAATCTTTAACAATCTTTCACTTAAGCATTTATTGTGGCTGAGATTGATAGAAACTATCTCTGCCTGCAGAAATAACCCGTATCTATGTCTGAAGAAAGAAACGAAAAAGTCATCAGCCCTGGGCCAGCCGCTATTAGCTAATGACTGATGACTGATGACTGATGACTGATAACTATTTTATCCAGTTAGAAAAGTTCGCGGACGTATAGAGGAAAGACAGCTTAACGCAATCTTACAGCCGTTCCAACGGCAGTAATCAGCAGCAAAGCTCCGTTCGAGTCTACATTAATCGTGCCGGTGTCAACTTCCACCCCGATTACGGCATTGGCGCCCAGGCGCACAGCCCGTTTTTCTAGTTCCGCAAGGGCATCTCGCTGTCCTTTGAGAAACACTTCCTCGTAACTGCCGGTGCGCCCGCCGATGATGTCGCGAATGCCCGCGAAGAAATCTCGCAGGGCATTGGTGCCGTAGACCACCTCAGCAGTTACAATTCCCAAGTAAGATTGAATTTCCGCTCCTTGGATGATATCAGTTGTTGTTACAATCATCAGTTGGCCTCAAATACGAACATTTTGAGTTAATCGACTTCTGTAGATTTACTACATCTGGCGGTTCCCAGATTCCCGGCAAACCCTAAGCTGTCAGCGAAAGCAAGGTGACAGCCACTCGCTCTTTCATTCCACACACGCTTTGAAACAAATGGCCGTATACAAACAAAGTCTCTTGGTATTCAG
>DATNQT010000432.1:0-3075 GCA_036703885.1 Candidatus Sericytochromatia bacterium | reverse complement strand
AACAATGAATTAGATGAACAATATACAACCGATGGTCTACATCTGAATGGAAAAGGCTACTTGGTTTGGAAAGAAGTTATAGAAAAAGATGTAGTAGATTAAAAGTAAGGGTGTCGCTGGTCAAAAAAGTGTTGTTGAGAGCAATTAGGAATGACTGACCGATAAAGGCGATCGCTCAACCAACTATTGGAAATGCACGCTGCCAGGAAATCACCTATGCTCATTCAGGAAAAACAACAACGTAACTGGAAACCTATCATCAAGCAATTTGAAGCCGTTGTTGGCAAAAACGGTGTTGTCCAGCGTCGCGAGGAACTGCTGACTTACGAATGTGATGGTCTAACCAGTTATCGTCAGCGCCCTATGGTGGTAGTGCTGCCCCGCACAACCCAACAAGTAGCAGAAGCCGTGAAAATCTGCGACCAAAATCAAATTCCTTGGGTGGCACGGGGTGCCGGGACGGGTTTATCTGGTGGGGCACTACCTGTAGAAGATTGCGTTTTAATTGTCACTGCCCTGATGAAGCAAATCCTCGACGTTGACTTGGAAAATCAGCGCATCGTCGTGCAACCTGGTGTGATTAACAACTGGGTAACCCAAGCGGTTAGTGGAGCAGGCTTCTACTACGCCCCCGACCCCTCTAGCCAAATTATCTGCTCTATTGGTGGTAATGTTGCCGAGAACTCCGGCGGCGTTCATTGCCTCAAATACGGCGTCACTACCAACCATGTCTTGGGATTAAAACTGGTTCTTCCAGACGGTTCGATTGTTGAGGTTGGGGGTTCAGTGCAAGAACTCCCAGGTTACGACCTCACGGGTTTATTTGTCGGTTCCGAAGGCACTCTCGGCATTGCCACCGAAATTACCCTACGCATCCTCAAGACAGCCGAATCAATTTGCGTCCTCTTGGCAGACTTTACCGACATTGAAGCCGCTGGTGCTGCTGTTGCCGACATTATCGGTGCTGGAATTATCCCGGCGGGTATGGAAATGATGGACAACATCAGCATCAACGCTGTCGAAGATGTCGTCGCTACAGGTTGTTATCCCAGAGATGCGGGTGCCATTCTCTTAGTAGAAATTGATGGCTTAGAGGTAGAAGTCGCAACGAATAAGCAGCGCATTGCCGAACTTTGTAAAAAGAACGGGGCGCGAACAATCACCAGTGCTAGCGACCTAGAAACCCGCATGAAATTATGGAAAGGTCGCAAAGCTGCCTTTGCTGCTGCGGGTCATATGAGTCCTGATTATTTTGTCCAAGATGGCGTGATTCCTCGCACTCAGCTAGTAGCTGTCCTTAAAGAAATTGAAGCCTTGAGTGAGAAATACGGATACACAATTGCCAACGTATTTCATGCTGGAGATGGAAACCTTCACCCTCTTATCCTTTACGATAATTCCGTACCTGGCGCACTTCATCAGGTAGAAGAATTAGGGGGAGAAATCCTCAAGCTTTGTGTGAAAGCAGGAGGAAGCATTTCCGGGGAACATGGTATTGGTTCGGATAAGAAATGCTTCATGCCAGATATGTTCACTGAGGCAGACTTAGAGACGATGCAATGGGTGCGTCAGGTATTTAATCCTAAAGGTTTAGCTAATCCGGGGAAGATTTTTCCTACTCCACGTACCTGTGGGGAAGCAGCCAACTCTCAGAGTGCGAAGCCGTTTGAGTCAGTAGAACGTTTCTGATTGACCCTCTCCGGGCTGAAGCCAGGGAGATGGTAAGAGGAGGTTACGAAGCGCGGTTTCAACCCGCTTCGTAACATTTTCCTCTCTAGTTTAATGGGGGGTTGGATACACTCAGTCTTAATGGTTTAGAAGGAGACTCTTGCTACCGAGTAGTGATGTGGCTGGGTGAATATTTGCCCCCTGGTGTTGTAAAGCGATCGCAATATCCAACGAGATAAACGGCTGCTAAACCTAGGTAAGCTTCTGCTCAACCGTTAATTCAGGGAGTCCCTCCAGCTTGTCGGAGTACTCAAGTTCTTCTGTTTCTGGCACGAGGATGGTTAAGCCGCCAGGAACGCATTCAACTTCAATCGGCATTGTTCCAATAACTTCCCCATCCAGGACAACTTTCTGAGGTGGATCGGTGGTTACTTTTATGCGTTGGGCACGTAAATAGCCGATATCATCCCGTTCGGCAGCATCACCACGCAAAGCTGTTTGCAATAGGTGGTAAGCTGATGCGACTGCTCCGGCACGGGTTTGGGGTGCCACTACAGTTAAATCCAGCAATCCATCATCATAAATAATCCCTGCCGGTCCCTGAGCTAAAATTGAGGTCGGTGGTGCTGCATTCGCTATAGTTACAGCCGCCGCCGTCACGGTAACTACTTTCTCCTCCGTCTCAATTGTTACCTCAAAGGTTTCAAACTCCCGCAGCTGCTGGACTCCAGCCACAATGTAAGCCATCATGCCTAAGCGGTTCTTCGACTCTCGGTCGGCTTTTTCGACTACCTCTGCCTCGAAGCCAATGCCAGCAAGCAAAACCATAGGTTTGCCGTTGCACATTGCCGCATCAACGACTTTTGTTATTCCACCCAAAATTGTTTCACAGGCGGCTTCAATCGCGTCAGGAATTCCTAAAGCCGAAGCAAAGGCATTAGCCGTACCCCGCGAAATCACGCCCAACGGAATATTCGTTCCCACCAATGCCTCTGCTGTGGCTGAGAGCGTGCCATCACCCCCAGAAGCAATAATCATATGAACTCCACGGTCTACGGCTTCCTTTGCCAGTTGACCTGCATCAATTTCGGGTGTTGTCAACTGAATATCTAGATCAATTTCCGGCTCTAAAAGCGTCCGAATTGTCAACAAATCTTGTTCTGGGTCACTTTGACCCGCAACTGGATTAAAGATCAGGCAGGCAGAGCGTTTCATAGTGATTAGTGATTAGTCATTGGTCATTGGTCATTAATCATGGGTTTTTCTTGTAGTGACTAATGACAAAATACAGCAGGCGATATCGGTTAGCGTAGCAGCTCATCTGGGGAGGAGCGCTCAAACTTAATCTGATATCAGTTACTTTCCGAAACGTTGTGGTTCAATTTTGAGCAGGGTTAAATTCAGATA
>DATNQT010000431.1:0-2340 GCA_036703885.1 Candidatus Sericytochromatia bacterium | reverse complement strand
CGGCAAGATTAAACCAGAGGCATTAGTCGAAGAATTTTGGCGTAATTTTAGCCAAAATCGATTTGAAATGCGGATTGGTAAAACAAAATTACTGTTTGTGCTTCATCGGTTCATGCCAACACTTGCGGAACGTATTATGCGTCCAGGGCTTTAACTCAGTCTTATCCAGTATGGTCGCCCTGTGACGCGGTTGAAGCAGCAGATACGATGTTAATACAATTGGTCGAAAAGCTTGAAGGGAGAGAATGCTAATGACGTTGCAGGAATTGCAAAAGCAGGCGTTGCAACTGCCCATTAGCGATCGGCACTGGAATACCTTCAACAAGAGCGTTGTTTGCGGGTAATCGCTTTTTCATGCTCTCTTACTTCGTCAGCGTATTGATACTGCTTCCCTTTTTAAACCCAGCAGAACTCTGGACAATTGAATTTCGCCTCGATCCGGTCGGTGTTTGTAGGTCGCTTCTACTTACAATTACACTGATCGCCCTTCATTTTTGGATCTACAGACAGCTGCGAGCTGAATCTGTAGTGTCGGCAAGCTTTAAATCTAATCATTCTGCCTCCACTCCGAAGCTTGCATTCATCATTGGGGTAGCGCTCGTAGTATTACCTGTTGGCATGATGCAGTTCATGCGAGGTGGCGTGGCTGGAGCTAAAGCAGTGGAGGTAGCCCGTGCAAAATACGGAGAAAACTACAAGTATCACGTCACAGGCTTGCGCTGGTCGAACGGGAATGTACAAGCCAGCCTCACCGCATACAACAAACAGGAGATAAAATCTGTTCAAGTAGAGTGGAAGCACTGAGCAGAACTAATCCCGTAGCAGCGCCAGGAACACCAGTTGGTGTATTTGAGGTGCTTGACCAGTGTTCCAGCAGAAACTGGACGGCTTGGATTTGCAGCAGGGGAAGTATGTTCTACTGATTTGGTTGCGACTTCCTTTCCAGGCACTCTTAGTCGCTTGGGCTTGGTGGTTCACGAGAGATAATCGTTTAAACACATCAGCCGAGGCTGAGAAGAAGACGTGAAGATGTGGGAAAGCTGGTTCGATTTCATCAAGTCTGTAACAACTCCCGAAACGCCTGCTACGGTCAAGGCTACTCAAAATCAAATCGAATTGTGGCAGCTCTACATGAAGGGGCTGCAACAGTTGGTTCAGCTTTGGGCAGAATCACTACAGCAGTCACGAGAGAGCGAGAGCGGGGTGGTAGGCGGCTACGCTGGGGCATTGATTGAGCTGAACAACCTCTACTGGAACATATATGAAAAGACATTAGGCAGCGTTCTGCAAAGCCCAAGCTTGGGATATAGCCGTGAGTTTAACAACAAACTGCTTAATGCCTTTGATGCCGGGATAAACTTCTCTAAGGCGAGCTTTGACTATCAGGTAGTGCTGCTTGATGTCTGGCTGAAAGCTTCTGAAGAACTGATGCGAGAGTTAGCATCCACTGAAGAAAAGGGCGAAACGGTTCAGAATTGGCAGCAGGTTCTGCAAGTCTGGAGTAGCGTATTTGACCGAGTATTTGCACTGACGTTCCGTTCAGAAGATGCCCTTGAAGTCCAGGGAAACTTCTTGAACTCAGCCCTAAGGTACAGGCTTTACCAGCAACAGCTCATGGAAGTGTTTCTGAAGATGTATGATCTGCCAACTAGGAGCGAAGTAGACGAGATTCACCGCAGCATTTACGAGCTGCGTAAGGAGATAAAAAGCCTTAAAAGAGCCTTGATAGATTCTTAGTTAGAAAATATTATTTCTGCTACAGCGCAAAGATGATAAGTAGTCTTGACGTGAAATATTTTCATTAGGATTAGGTCTTTGGTTACACAGTTTTTAGATACGCCATAAGTTAGATGTACTTTCTAGCACTAGGAGTAAATTGGGAGATAAGTGAAGATAACTAAGACTTGATATGAAAAGCGGAAAAAAGAGTTACGAACCAGGTTCCAACAACATTTCGAGCGTTATAGATCATGGTCAGGACGGGCTAAATCCTAAGAAGAGCCTACCTGTGCAATTGACATTTGGCGTTTCAGTGGGAGTTTTTATAATTCTCATTTTTGCTACGCTTTATTATTATGGAGTTTTCTCTTAGTGCTACTTATTTAATGCATGAAGGGACTTGACTGAGGTCAGGAATAACATCAGCATAATCAGAATTTATGGCAGTGTCTTTAATTTGTCAAAAGTTATTAAAGACACTGCCATCTTTCTATGGTTGTGTACGGTTCAACATACGGGTGAGCAAAAAAGTCATTCGTTAACTCAGCACGATCGCTTTATTGGGTATAAAAGTGCAATCATGTGGAAGTATGTATTTTTGAGTAAAGCTGCGAGCAATTG
>DATNQT010000430.1:0-4073 GCA_036703885.1 Candidatus Sericytochromatia bacterium | reverse complement strand
TTTGTGGCCTGTGTTCCAACTCCTGCGCGTTTTGCCTAACAAATTGTTGGGTATTGCTTGCATGGCTGCTGTTCCCCTTGGCTTGATTTTGATTCCGTTCATCGAGAGCGTTAACAAGTTTCAAAATCCGTTCCGCCGCCCTGTTGCTACTACTGTTTTTCTCTTGGGAACTGCGTTCACTCTGTGGTTGGGTATTGGTGCTATTTTCCCCATCGACAAATCTTTCACGCTTGGTCTTTTCTAAGATTTAAGCTTGCTTGATTTTGACGCCCGCGGGTTTCCTGTAAAGTGCTTTGGTACTGGTGGGAAACTTGAGCGGGCGTCATTTGATTTTAGATTTTAGATTTTAGATTTGGGATTTTTAGCTCTAAAATTTAATAATTATCGGTAATTAATTCTCTAACTTTATTCAATAAAATTCAGAATTATAAAATATATCTAACTATATAAGCACAAACAAAACAAGAGTATTTTGTAAGGGGGAGTCCCAGTTAATATCTATGATACCAGCGAATAAAGGAGTGAGTTCACCCGCCTGAACCATGTAATGTTTATTTGTAGCTACTTACTTATCAATTTGCACACTGTGAAGTAAGGAACATCGAGGATATTGTTGGGGCGATCGCTCTATTGCTGAGGTTACAAGTTATTGCAGCTTGATGCAGTGATATGGCAAAACTGAGATAATAGCCGATCGTTAGTTAAATTGCTCGCAAATAGATAATGAATCTAAACGAAGCAGATACTTGTCGCAAATACGTTATGCCCAAACTTATAGAATGGGATAAAGAGCCTCATTTTCTGACAGAGCAGTATTACATTGATGCGGGTCGGATTTTGATAACGGGGGGGAAAGTCCGCCGCCGCCAACGTCTATTTGCTGATTATCTTCTCTGTTACACTCGCGATTTTCCTTTAGCTGTGGTTGAAGCAAAACGGAAATACAAACACGCTCAGGATGGATTGCAACAAGCTAAGAAATATGCTGAAGTTTTAGGCTTAAAGTTTGCTTACTCTACGAATGGTGAGAGCATATATGAATTTGACTGCACAACTGGGTTAATTACCCAGATAAACTCGTTTCCCAGCCCTAATGAACTTTGGGCAAGGTTAAGGCAATCTGAGGGATTGAGCGATGAAATAGCAGAAGAACTGCTAACACCCTTTGATTTGACGGGTGGGAAAATCCCTCGCTATTACCAGCGAATCGCCATTCACCGAGCCCTCAAAGCTATCCTCAGCGGCCAAAAACGCTTGCTGCTAACCCTCGCCACTGGGACGGGCAAAACTACTGTCGCATTTCAAATCTGCCAAATGTTGTGGAATCTGGGCTGGAATGCAACCGACGAACACCGCAAACCCAGGATTCTATTTTTAGCAGACCGGAACATCCTAGTTGATGACCCAATGCTAAAAGATTTCTCAGCTTTTCCAGAGGATATCATTCACAAAATTCAAGGGGAATCGGTCAAGAGTCGCGAGATATATTTTGCTATTTATCAAGCAATTGCTAAAGATAAAAACAAGCCGGGTTTGTATCGGGAATATAGCCCTGGTTTCTTTGATTTGATTGTGGTTGATGAGTGTCATCGAGGAAGTGCGCGGGATGATAGCAACTGGCGGGAAATCCTTGAATACTTCAGTCCTGCTTATCAGTTGGGGCTGACAGCTACTCCGCTGCGTGATGACAACATTGATACTTACCGATATTTCAGCAATCCGCTTTACACCTACTCTTTAGCCCAAGGTATTGAAGATGGATTTTTAGCGCCTTATCGGGTGCATCGCGTTACGACCAGCTACGATGCTCTGGGGTGGCGACCTAACTCTGATGATCTTGACCGCTACGGGCGCGCCATTCCCGATGAAGAATACCAGACAGGAGATTTTGAGCGGGCTGTGGCTCTCAAAGTCAGGACGCAAGCGATCGCCCGCCACATTACCGACTTTCTCAAGAAAACTGACCGCTTTGGCAAAACGATCGTCTTTTGTTTGGATGAAGAGCACGTCTTGGAAATGGTGGCTGCGCTCAACAACCTCAACGCTGACTTGACAAGACAAGATCCCGATTATGTATGTCGCGTCACCGCAGCAGCCGGCGATACGGGGAAATCGCAGCTTTACAAATTCAAAGACGTGCTCAGCCAGACACCTGCGATCGCAGTGACATCCAGGCTGCTAACAACGGGCGTGGACATTCCCACCTGCAAAAACGTTGTCCTGGTGCGGGTCATTCGATCGATGACTGACTTTAAACAGATTGTTGGGCGCGGCACCCGCGTTGATGAAGATAACGGCAAGCTGTTCTTCAACATCCTCGACTACACCCACAGCACCCGCTTGTTTGCCGATCCAGCCTTTGACGGCGAACCGGCTTTGATTGAAACCGAAGCAATGAATGATGAAGGGCAAACGGTTGAGGGTAGCCAGCAGGTCATAGAACCAGAAGCGGATAAAGTTGAACCTGCAGAAGGTGATGCCCCTCGCGGCTTTAGTGGTGTGCCTGATGATGACGAGATACCACCCCGCAAATATTACTTTGATGGGGGTCAGTGCGAAGTCATCGGGGAAGTAGTTTATGAACTCGACCCCAACGGCAATCGGCTTCGTTCCTTCAAGCTGGTAGACTATACCAAAGAACAAGTCCGTATCCTCTACCGCTGTGCCCTGGAAATTCAGCAGCGGTGGGTAAATCTAGAGGAGCGATCGCTACTTATTGACCAGTTAGCAGAAAGAGGCATTGACTTTGAGGACTTGAAAACCGTTACCAATCAGCCGGACGCAGACCCCTTTGATTTACTGTGCCACATTGCGTTTAATGCCCCGGTGATGACTTGCCAGCAACGGGCAGAACGGCTAAAACGTCAGCAAAAAGATTTTTTTGACCAATACGGCGCTGATGCTAAAGCAATCCTGGAAATTCTGCTTGACGGTTACGCTCGAGGTGGGCCGCAGCAGTTGATAATGCCAGCATCTCTGAAGGTGAAAGCGGTTGAGAAGTATGGCAACGTGCGGGAAATTGCCGCTAAATTTGGCGGGGCAGATAAATTGAAGCAGGCAGTCGAGCAGTTACAAACTTTGTTATACACAGCTTAATTATTCATGGTCAAACGCACAAAAACAAACGGTGACAGTAAACCCGTTACCACCGCTCAACGTCTCGGGAGCGTGATTAAGTCTGCACGAGATATCATGCGGAAAGATAAGGGGATGAATGGGGAGTTAGACCGTTTGCCTCAATTTACTTGGATTCTATTTCTCAAGCTTTTAGATGATGCGGAAAAGGTCAGAGAAGAAGAAGCCTTTTTAGAGGGAACAGTTGATAAGTACAAGCCGCTGATTGAATCGCCTTACCGCTGGCGTGATTGGGCGGCTGATGATGAAGGGATGAGCGGTGATGACTTGCTCAAATTCATTAACAATGATGAGGTGACGCTGCGGGACGGGACAAAAAGCCCTGGTTTGTTCGCTTATTTGCGGAGTCTTCAGAGTGCAACTGGGCGCGATCGCAAAGATGTTATCCGCCAAGTTTTTAACGATGTTATCAACCGCATGATTAGCGGTGCATTGCTGCGAGATGTGGTGAATAAGGTTAATGATATTCACTTCGATAACTCAGAAGAAGTGAACATCCTCAGCAACCTCTACGAGTCTATGCTCAAAGAGATGCGGGACGCTGCGGGGGATTCCGGCGAGTTCTACACGCCCCGGCCGGTAGTGCGGTTTATGGTGAAAGTTCTTAACCCGCAACTGGGTGAAACTATCCACGATCCGGCTTGCGGCACGGCTGGGTTTTTGGTAGAAGCTTACGAACATCTCAAGGCACAATGTCAACCTAAAGATTGGGAAATTCTGCAATCAAGTTTATCTGGAATTGAAGCCAAGCCTTTGCCGTTTATGCTGGCTCAAATGAATTTGCTACTGCATGGCGTTGAGTACCCAGACGTTGAAAGGAAAAATAGTTTAGCTAGAGCGATTAACCAAATAGGTGTTAAAGACCAAGTTGATATTATTCTGACTAATCCGCCCTTTGGTGGTGAGGAAGAATCCAAAATTAAAGAAAATTTCCCCCC
>DATNQT010000429.1:0-6872 GCA_036703885.1 Candidatus Sericytochromatia bacterium | reverse complement strand
ACGCCTCCCCCAGTTCCCCTAATCTGTGTCACACGCCTACCAGGGCAGCACTTCTCCATTAGCATGCCAAAAAGTGCCTGTGTTTTCCAGCGTCAACTCATCAATTCGCTTCAACAACCCCTTCACCGACTCTTCCGGCGTGATGCCACCCGATGTAAAATTCGTCATGCGGGTTTGAACTAACCCTGGATGGAGAATTGCCACCGCAATCCCACGCGATTTGAGGTCATGAGCCAGGGATTTGCCAGCCATCGACAACGCCACTTTAGACATCCGGTAGCCATAGGAACTGCCAGAGGTATTATCTGCGATCGAACCCATCCGACTCGTCATCAGCACAATCTTGGAATCCGCTTTCAGGTTGGGAAGGAGTGCATGGGTTACCCGTAAGGCACCGAGGGCATTAACCTCAAACTGTTCGCGAATACTGTCAAAATCTAGGTCTTCCAGCGTCACGCGCTTTACTATTCCAGCATTATTAATCAGACCATCGATCGCAGTATCACCCAAGCGATCGCGTAAATCTGTAACCGAAGCATCAGAAGTAATATCAATCTTCTCCTCAACCCGCACCCCTAGCTGCTTCAATTCCTCAGAAGCACTGCGACAGACGGCAATAACGCGATCGCCTCGCGCTTGCAGTTGACGGCAGTATTCATAACCGATGCCGCGATTCGTACCCGTAACCAAATAAGTTGCCATGTACGCTCCAACCTCTTGACTAGCAAGACATCCCTAGACACCACTCATAGCCTATCTGAAAAAAATTAATTAGCTTAGTGCGCCCTCAGACTACAGTAAGGGTTCGATGAGTTCCCACTCTTTGTCGGTTAAGCTGCTGGAGTATGGCATTTATTTTTGATCTTAGCTCGCATCAGAGATCCCAAATGGGTTCTATATGATGACCAATGACGACTTGCGGTTGAGAGAATAGGTATCCTTGACCGTATTGACAATTGAGCGATCGCAGTTGCGTCAGTTGCTGATTTGTTTCTATCCCTTCCGCAATCACCTCTATTCCCAGGTTATGGGCAAGCATGACAATTGTTCGAGCAATCTGCCAGGGTAGGCTTTTCGTTTTACCCAGTTCTGCCTCTGGAGATTCATTGTCCTCCCGAACACCGATGCGGCTGATAAAAGATTGGTGAATCTTTAAGGTGTCGATGGGAAATTGGTGCAGATAACTTAAAGAAGAATAGCCCGTGCCAAAATCATCAAGGCACAACCCAATCTGTCGCTTTCTTAGCTGGTTTAGAATAATCGCGGCAGCATCTGGATTTTCGAGTAAGCAGCTTTCAGTAATCTCCAGCTTCAAATGATGACCATCCAGACCCGTTTCCTGAAGGATTTGGTCGATTTGACCAAGCAGATTGGATTGCAAAAACTGTTTGCTAGAAACATTCACACTGATGGTAAGAGGTGTTAGGGAGGATTCTTTACCTCTTACCTTTTCCTGCCACTGACGTAACTGCCGACAAGCCTCCCGAAGTGTCCAGAAACCAATGGGGATAATTAGCCCTGTTTCTTCAGCAACTGGAATAAACTCAGAAGGGAGAATCAAACCCCTGGTAGGATGTTGCCAGCGTAACAGTGCCTCGAAACCTGTAATCTTATTGGTGAGTAGAGACACCACTGGCTGATAGTAAAGCTGAAATTCCTGATTTTCTACCGCCCGTCGCAGGTCAGTTTCTAGCTGTAAAAGAGCAACAGCGCTTGGGTGCATGGTTCGGTCAAACACTTCATAGCGTGCCTTGCCCAAAGCCTTAGCACGGTATAATGCCGTGTCAGCATCCCGTAAGAGGTCTTCCGGTCGGTCATACTCTGTTGTATAAATGCCCTCAGGCAGCTTGCGACTCAGAACGATGCCAATACTGGCTGCTGTGAAAACCTCATTTCCGTCGAGATCAAATGGTACGATTAGTGCTTGATGAATTCGCTCTGCCACGAGGGTAGCTTGGCTAATATCTTCGATATTCTCAAGCAGGATGGTGAACTCATCTCCCCCCAAACGGGCAACTGTATCTTCTGTCCGCAGACAGCCTTCTAGACGACGAGCGATCGCAATCAGTAATTGATCGCCAACTAGATGCCCCAAGCTGTCATTAACCACTTTGAACCGATCCAGATCCAAAAATAAGACAGCAAATCGATAGTCATGATGTCGTTTAGCTCTCTCCACCGTATGGCTCAAGCGATCCATGAATAATGCACGATTCGGTAGCCCTGTCAAGAGGTCGTAAAATGCCCGTTCGCGCAATTGCTCCTTTACCCGCTTGCGCTCTGTGACATCTTCCACCATGCCTTCGTAGTAAAGCAGCTCACCTGTTTTCGGGTCGCGAACCGCACGAGCGTTCTCTGAAATCCAGATCGCGATGCCGTCTTTACGATAAACCTGGGACTCAAACGCTGAAACGGCATCATTTTCTTGCATTAAGCGAACAAACTCCACACGAGACTGCGGTTCCACGTATAGCTGATGCTCGATATCGGTTAGCGATTCGATCAGTTCTTCCGGTGAAGCGTAACCATAAATTTTTGCCAGTGCTGGATTAGCACTGATATAGTGTCCATCGGCTGTCGATTGAAAAATCCCCTCCAAAGCGTTCTCAAAAATGCTGCGATATTTCTCCTCAGCTTGTCGTAAGGCTTCTTCTGAACGTTTGCGCTCCGTGATATCTGTGATAAACCCTTCCACACCCAGAACTTCGCCAGCGCTATCAAACACACCATGCCCTCTTTCCCACACCCACTTTTCCTGACCTAATTTAGTGCGGATGCGGTACTCGACGACGTAAGGTTGTTTTTGAGATACGCCAGTCTCCAGCGCAGCTAAGACTTTGGCTAAATCATCCTCATGAGTAATGCTGTCGAAGGAAACTGACCGATTCCCGATTAACTCTTCGCTGTTGTAACCCGTGAGTGTCAGGCAACCCTCGCTCAGATAGGTCATTGAGTACTCTGGACCTTTACCACAAGAGAAGACAATTCCAGGCAGCGAGTCCATCAAACTCGCAAGCCGTCGCTGGCTCTCTTGTAGTGCCGCTTCCGCTTGCTTACGTGCGATCGCAGCCCCTAACTGAGCAGCTACAGCTGAAATCAGTTCTACTAATCGTCGGTCTTCTTGACGAGATTCGTACATGAAAAAGGTCAGTACCGCCAGAACTTGGTCATTCGCCAGAATCGGCACACCAAACCCAGCTCTGAGTCCACAGGCTTTTGCCAGATGAGCACGACCAAACAAGCACTTTGACTCAGTAGAAACATCTTCCAGCCACTCAGGCTGACGTGACGCCCAGACTCGCCCTGGCAGTCCCATATCTGGGGCGAAATTACACGCCATGCTGTAACGGTGAAATTCGCTAAGAGGCAGGAGAATTGGGGGAGGGGAGGCAGGGGGAGCAGGAGAGGAATTTTCTTGTGAGATGTTGGTAAAAACCTCTCCCCCTTGTCCTCCTTGCCCCCAATCCCGACTCCCTGCCTCATTAGAGTTCTTGCTGCGATACCAAGCGGTGGAGAATTCTAAAACTGTGCCGTCAGCGCTTTTAATCCAAGCTTCGCCAAAATCCCAGTTTGTTGCCTCACATACTTTGCTGAGAGTTATATAGAGTGCCGAGTGAAAATCTGGGGCTTCACTGATCGCTTGGGTCATTGTTTGCAACAGTTGAAGTTCTTCTGACCCCCGTTTGCGATCGGTAATGTCAGAGATGAAACCCTCTAAAGCCAGCAGTTCTCCCGTAGGTGAGAAGACGCCGCGACCCTGTTCCCAAACCCATTTCTGGTCACCCGTTGCCGTAGTGATGCGATATTCTAGCTGAAACGGTCTGTTTTCGTGTAAAGCTGCTTGCACCTCATGCCATACGCGATCGCGATCGCCTCGATGAGTAATTTCAGACCAAGAAATTTTCTGGTTTTCCGTTAAATCAGCTGCATAGTATCCGGTTAGATTGAAACAGCCCTCACTAACAAACTCCAGGGGCCAGCGCCAGTCATTACGACAACGGTAAGCCATTCCAGGCAGATTACTCATTAGTGTTGAGAGAGCGCGTTGGCTTTCGTGCATTGCCGCCTCTGCCTGCTGAGGCGGCGTGATGTTCTGAAAGATACCCAAATGCGCCTGTTCCACTGCTAGAGGTTGCTCCAATAAACTGCTATCCCTTGCTTCTAAACGCTCCACGGTTTGTCTATGCTCCAATGAATAACACCTCCGTTTAAGCTGGATGCAAGTTCCCGCCTTAAACCGTCAACTTTGACAAATGGAATGGTATTGTTACTGTTGACGATGAAGATAGGTTGCACCGTGAAGGAAATTCAGTTTTTTATCTGAATCGTCAAATTGCAAACTATGTCTATAACTCCTAGGCTAAAAACTGCCAATATCAAATCCACTGACAGTACCTCAGTTATCCCTGTCGTTTTAGTAGATAGTAGGTTGGTTCGAGCAGTAATCTAGCGGTCTTGATATAAAACGGCAAAGAAGCCAGCCTTGTATAAAAACTTAGCTCTGCCGTTGGCAGTGATACGCCTAGAGATAAAGAGAATTACACTATGGTCAATCCCCAGCAAACAGCTAACTAGACTACACTTCTTGCTCAAAGTAATTAGCAACTTTACAGCAATCAAGCAATTCATCCCCCTGCTTCTAGCGGGGGGATGAATTGCAAGACCTCGGAATGCGATCGCTAATCAGCGATTTTTGATAATGAGAATCACAGGGAAGGGAAACCAACTGATGCTTGCGAGAAGGGCTAACCACTGATTAACATTCTTGACTTCGAGTGGCTAGCGATCGCGTTCTCCCCGACAGGCAGCATTATTATGAGCATCCCAGTAGCTACGAGCAACCCGAATCCGCCGACAGACTTCCTTGATGAGTGCAACTCCTGTGAGGAGATTTTCCTGCTTTGCCATACTTCAATCAGAACGCACTCCCCTAAATCCTAACCCGTAGAATGAAGGCGTTTGTCCTTTCTGCGGTCTAGTGTTTGAACATAAGGATTGTGCAAACAGGGGCAGTCATGTTGTACCGCAACATCGGTGAAAATCGGATTTGTATTACTCAACCTACCCATGCCTGGGTTTCTGGACAAATGGCTCAGGTTTGGGGCAATGAGACATTTGGCTCGGTTGCTCCTTATGAAGCCGTTTGCTTGGGGGTCCAACAGCATGACATCGGTTGGCTACCGTGGGAATCGGCTCCAACCCTCAATCCTGACACGGGCTACCCTCACAGTTTCATGGAAGTCGCACCGGAAGTCCATACAAAACTATGGGCAGGGGCAAAACAACTGGCAATGCCGATGGGGCGGTATGTGGCACTGCTGGTTTCGCTGCATGGGACGGGGTTGTATGAGCGCTTTACCCACTGGAAAAAGTCACCGGAAGCGACGCGCGTTGTCGAAGCATTCTTGAAGCAGGAGAAGGAATTCCAACGGCATTTGATTAACCAGTTAGGGCAAGATTCTGCTTATCAACCGTATGTTACGCCAGAGGCGATCGCTCACAATCAACGACTCGTCGCCACCCTTGATGCTTTGTCTCTCTTCATTTGCATGGGTGTAACCGCACAAAAGCAGTTGGAGCAAGTTCCATCGACAACGGAAGAAACGACTTTAACGTTGATGCCGATTAATGATGACCCAACTCAGTTATGGGTAGAACCGTGGTGTTTCCAGTCTGAGCAGGTGACGGTGGTGTTTGAGGGACGAATTCTCAAGGAGAAAGCAAACGATGAGCAGACAATGCGCGAGCAACTTGCCAACGCTCCTTGGGTGACGCTTACAGCAACGCTTCGCCCCAGATAGAGACATGAAAGGATGAGGCTTTGTATCATGATTTTCTAGACTGTGTTTTCAAACTTTATATTTACCTGCCTGTTGCGAAGAAGATCCCCGTTCTTTCAACTTTCATCAAAGAATGGTGAGGTGAGTGTGAGCGCTTGTGCGAGCGATGCTAGGGGTGGGGGTACTGTCCTACTCAAACACTACCGTCCGATTTCCATATACCAATACCCGATTTTGTAAATGCGATCGCACTCCTCTGGCTAAAACCACTCGCTCCAAATCTTTGCCTTTACGAATTAAATCGGGCACATCATCTCGATGACTGACGCGCACGACATCTTGTTCGATAATCGGTCCTGCATCCAGGTCAGCCGTTACATAATGAGCTGTAGCACCAATAATTTTGACACCGCGATCGTAGGCTTTGTGATAAGGATTAGCTCCCACAAAGGCAGGAAGAAATGAGTGGTGAATATTGATAATACTTTGCGGAAACTTACTAATAAAGTCTGCACTGAGAATCTGCATATATTTTGCTAGCACAACTAAGTCAATGGTGTACTGATGCAACAGCTCTAATTGTTTCGCTTCCTGCTCTGGTTTATTATCTTTAGTGATAGGAATGTGGTGATAGTCGATGCCAAATTGAGTCGCTACATCTTTTAGATCGGGATGATTGCTGATAATTAGCGGGATTTCAGCTAAGAATTCTTTGGCTCTATGCCGCCAAATCAAATCGAAAAGGCAATGATCTTGCCGACTCACCCAAATGGCAATACGCGGTACGGTATCAGAAAAGTGTAGCTGCCACTTGGCTTGCAGGGGTTGAGCAATAGCATTAAACGCTGGTCCAATTAAATCACGGGGCAGATTAAAGCCATCTAATTGCCATTCAATCCGGGTAAGGAACAGCCCAGCCGCAAAATCTGTATGTTGATCTGCATGGATGATATTGCCGCCATTGGAATAGATGAAGTTAGCAATTTTGGCTACCAATCCCCGTTGATCGGGGCAGGAAACTAGCAGCGTGGCTGTAGGATTAGTCATAGTTTGTGAAAGTATAGGCAGATGTTACATAGGGAAAGGATTGCA